>JAGBXG010000063.1 GCA_017629415.1 Pseudomonadota bacterium
TAGCTTCACGCTGTCGCCGCAGGTTTCGTTAATCGAGGTAGCAATACTCTTTAAAAGCGTTGTTTTTCCTGCTTTGGGCGGCGCAACAATCAGCGCGCGCTGCCCCTTACCGATCGGCGTCAGCATATCGAGTACACGCGTCGAATAGTTAATCGGATCATGTTCAAGCACAAGCCGTTCCTGCGGATAAAGCGGCGTCAGGTTATCGAACATAATCTTTTCGCGCGATTTTTCAGGATCCTCAAAATTAATCTTCTCAATCTGAAGCATCGCAAAAAACTTTTCGTTTTCGTGCGGCGGACGAATCCGTCCATAAACGGTATCACCTGTATGCAAATTAAAACGCTTAATTTGCGACGGAGACACATAAATATCATCCGGACTCGGCAAATAATTGTAATCGAGTGTGCGCAAAAATCCAAAACCTTCCGGAAGCGTTTCCAACACACCTTCGCCCCAAATCTCACCACTTGTCCGCGCCTGAGCCTGCAAAAGCTCAAAAACGAGTTCCTGACGGCTCATATTGGTGGCATTGTCAATCTTCATTTCAGAAGCACGCGCAAGCAATTCCGAAATGTGCATACGTTTAAGTTCTTTGATTTGCATGTCAGATCTCTGCGGTTATCATTGTTAAAGGGCGTTTGTCATGCTCTTTACAAAAAAATTCGCTGTCTGTCCACAGCTGCGTTCTTGTTTGGAAGCCAAACCCTCATTAAACAATTTCTCTTTGTATTTCAAGGACTTTCGACACATATCCAAGAAAGATGCTTTTTTCATGTGTGCATTTGGGAGCCCGTCTATGCTGCTTCGCATCATACAACGGGCCAAAGCTTCGCTATCCGTCCCTTCGGGCCGGATACGCGCCGCTTTTTAAAAAACAGCCAAAAAACGCACTTTTTCTTCATCCCCTTCTTTAATCGTCAATCCCGCGTCACAAAAGGCATTTAAAAAAGCCTCAATCGTCGGTTTATGCAAACGCGTCCTTCTGGCAAGTGTTCGAATATCGCTGGCACCTCGAGTTTTGAGCCACCGAATAATATCCTCGGCTGTCGTCACGGGATCATCCGGCACCGTCTCAAGAATCTCGGGGGTTAGTGCCGTCAAAACAAAACTCATATCCGGCATTTTAAATTTCGGCGCACGACCGCTGCTCTTAGGGGCCCTGCTCCCCCCCTGGCTGGTCTGAATCGGGCGCTCCTGATGAGACAAAGGAATCACATACTGCTCACCCAACCCCAGATTCTCGGCTTCTTTAGAAGCAAGCTCTATCATCGGCATCACAGCCGCTTCCAATGACATCGGCCCATGCCAAACCGACGGATTCCCCAAACGACGCACAAGGGTATTCGCTTCGTAAGCAATATGAAATTTCAGCTCCTCAAAATCACCTTTGGGCGTACAAAATGATTCAAAATCGACATTTTGTGCCGGCAATTCATAATTGATTCTGTGCCGAGTCTTTTCATCGACCACTTGATCCGATCGTGCATCGCGCAAAAATGCCAATAAATTGTCACGCGTCATCCCGCGAAGCGCCAAAATATGGAAAGGATCTTTCTCCAAAGCCTGCGCAAACGACAAAAGCAAAGCACACACATGCTCACAGGGCATCTGTTCTGCCTCACAGTCACAGAAAAACTCAAATTCCTTCAGTTTTGTCGGAAACAACGACAAACTCGCCTGTTTGAAAACTTCCAAAATTCCCTCAGGAAGCTCATCATTGAGCAATGATGTCGTAAAAATGGCACGATCAGACAAACCGTTGACGACCGCGCGCCATTGTCCAGGCGTAAATTGACGCAATCCAACCGAAGCCACTTGCTCCACGACAGTTGCCTCAAGCCGTCCGCCATCAATACAAATATTATTGACAAAACGTGCCTGAACAATGGGCATGCATCGCTGAAGCATATTTTCTAAATCGTCGCTAAGACTGGCAACATTCATCATCCATTGACGCGCACGCCAGGACTCCAGCATCAAGGATTCCATGATATTGTCCACCAAACCGGTCACTTCAAGCCGACGTGCTTCTGCTTGATGCCCATGCTGTCGAGATAAAAGACGCGGAGCTGTGCTCGCACGTTCCTTGCGCGCAATGGCATGCTTTTCAGACAAATGCAACTTGGGTTTGATAGCTTTCGACGTTCGAATCTTTCGCGCAGGTGCTTCCGCAATATTCAACGCATTGAAACTGTCATCAAGCTGCGGCTTTGGCTCAGTTTCTGTCATTGCAAAATGTTCTTCTTGAGATAATGCAGGAACTGGCTCCGGTTTCACAGAAGATTCATCCTCCATATAAGCCTGAATCTTCCGCTTTTTATGCGACAAAAAAGTTTTCTTTGAGCCTTTTTTTCGCCCTTCTTCCACACCTTTGTCAGATGCAACATCTGACTGTGCAGGTGCCAGTTCTGTAGCATTTCTAACAGGCAGTTTGCTGTCGCCATCTGCCTGATGAATGTCATGCACTACAGACGGCTCAACAGGACGGTGTTCATTCTCCACCGTTTCAACAGCATCATTGGACTGCACATGTTTTGAGGCAGATTTATCCTGACGGTATCGTCTGCCGCCTTTGCCATGGGGTGTTTCACCCGATGTTTTGCGAGTCGTCTGAACAACTTCATCATTAGAAGCCTGTTTCCTGGACGTCCCATGCGGTTTACGAACTGCCGGTTTTCCGGTCTCCTGTTTTTTGGCCCGTACAGGCTGTATCGCAGACATATCCACCACACGCCTGAGCCGTGACACCACAGGCAAATCCGGCAATTCGCCTGCAGAACTCACAGGAACTTCTGTGTTTTGCCAAACTTCTAATTTGTTCCGGCTATCCGTTTTTTTTCTTGAATTCGGTTTATTCTTTGAATCAGTCGGCTTCATTGATCATTGCATCCGAGCTAAGTGTAAACAGTTCGCGAAGGGCATCTGCATCCAACTGCGTGACCCATGCTCCCGTTGCATCAACAATGGAATCAGAAAGAGATTTTTTTTCTTCCAGCATGGTGTCGATTTTTTCTTCCAATGTTCCCAGCGTCAAGAACTTGTGTACCTGCACATCCTTACGCTGCCCAATACGAAACGCACGGTCTGTCGCCTGTTCCTCTACAGCTGGGTTCCACCATCGATCGAAATGGAACACATGTGAAGCTTCAGTCAAATTCAAACCTGTGCCACCCGCTTTGAGCGACAAAATAAATACAGGCGGACCGTCCTTAGATTGGAATTCAGCCACCAATGCATCGCGCTGAGATGCACTCAAACCGCCGTGAAGGAACGGCACACTTTCCAGATGCAATTCCTCTTGCAAAATATCAACGAGTACATCCCCCATTTCCTTAAACTGTGAAAAGATCAAAGCCTTCTCACCGTTTTCAATAATGGTTTCAAGCATCTCCAAAATACGCTGCATCTTACCGGAACGTTCAGCCACCAAAGGCGTACCTTTTTGATAAAGCGCCGGATGATCCACAATTTGCTTGAGATGCGTTAAAAGTGCCAAAACGTGGCCGTGACGCGCAATTCCGGTAGCATCTTCAATCCGCTGCATCGCAGAATCCACCAAGGCCTGATACATCGTGGCCTGCTCACGCGTCAAAGTACAATAAACTTTATTTTCCATCTTATCAGGTAAATCCTGAATGATGTTCGGATCCGACTTGACGCGGCGTAAAATAAACGGCGAAACCAAGTTTCTAAGCCGTTCCATCGCATTCTCATCATTATTGCGTTCAATCGGAATTCCATAAAGACGCTGGAAACGAGCATGCGTCCCCAAAAGCCCGGGATTCAGAAAATCCAAGATGGACCACAATTCTGCGAGCCTGTTTTCAATCGGCGTACCGGTCAACGCCACTCGGAAATCGGCTTTGAGCTCGCGAACAATCATCGAACGCTTGCTGGATGCATTCTTAATCGCCTGGGCCTCATCCAAAACAACATGCGCCCAGTGATGTGCAAACAAAAACTCCGATCCTCGCGTGATTAACCCATACGTCGTAATCACCACTGTACCGGGTTCTGCCAATTTCTGACGCAATTCACGCAAATCCTGCGCTCTCGATGTGCCATGATGCACAACAACACGAATGGATGGCGCAAACCGAGCAAACTCACGTTTCCAGTTTCCAACCACACTCATCGGGCATATCAGCAATGTACCACGTCTGTCCTCAGGATAACGCTGCACATGGTTCAAAACATGACATATCAGCTGAATGGTTTTACCAAGACCCATGTCATCTGCAAGACAGCATCCCAATCCAAGCCGCTGCTGATACGAAAGCCAAGCCACACCGCGTTCTTGATACGGTCTCAAAGTACCGCAAAATGTCGCCGGTACCTTCATGGTCATATCCGCAATATCTTCCTGTGTCAGTCGTTCCAATACATCTGCAATCTTGCCTTCTACGACAACTTCAATATTAGAATTCGGAGAATTCGGATCTGCAACCCCTGTCAACGCACGGTTCATCGCCTCAAAACGTGTCAATGTGCCATGTGTTTCATTGCTGTCTATCAACCGTTCAATATCACGCAACTGAACAGGATCGACCAACACCCATGAACCATGCCACTGCACAAGCGGTTGTTTAAGCGCAACAATTTCCCTAAATTCCTCTGCACTGACAACTTCGTCCCCAAGCGCGGCTTCCCACTGGAAACCTGCCAAATCATTCAGACCGAAATACCCTTGTTCCATATCCTCAGGACGCGCATCACGAATCCTGAATCTGGCTCTCAAACGACGCGCCCCCTGATCTGTCAGCTGCTCAGGCAAACGGACATCAAATCCCGACGAATACAGCAAAGGACTGACCTCAGAAATAAAACTCCATGCCTGACGGACATCTAAAAATACCCCTTCTGGTTTAGACTGCTCAAGACTCTTCTGAAGCGGCTCAAAATATTGGGCTGCCTTCCCCAAATCTGTCAACAATTGCTCCTGTGGATGTTCAAACGAATGCTGCCCCACCCTCAAACGCTCGGTACCAATCGAAAACACGACTCCAGCCGGTATCGCCAAAGACGGATCTTCAACCGCCACCAGAACATAACGCAAAAACCACAAATTCTGAGTTTCTTCAGTCGGAGCCTCAAGCCAAAATCCCGTGCGCGCATCAACATCATTCGCCGCACTGCTCTCATTCACAGGCGAAAACCAAGCCGTCATTGACTCCACAAGATTCGGATCCTCAAGATGATATTCCATACGGGAATTCAGCTTGTCATGCATCAATGCCTCATACCAACGCTGCTCCCAGCTCGGCAACTCATCATGAGACTTCAATGTCGGATAGACATATTCTTTCATCGGCATCAATCTGCGAAGCTGATCAATACACATGGCTTCGTATAATGCAGGATCAGTATCCTCTAAACGCTCAGACGCTTCATGCTCATCTGCTTCAGATATGTCTTCTTCTGCACTGTCATGAGATGCATGATAATCCTCAAATGCCCCATCATCCTCCGCAGAGACACGATTGTCATCTTCCTCAACGTTTTCTTCATCTTCCTCTGCATCTAAAACATCATCTTCACCATCTACAGACCGCTCAAAACGTGTTCTGCGCTGCTGTTCCAACGTCAGTTCCACCATACGACGCGCATGCGCCTGCAATGTAGATAATTCGACATGATATTTCGTCTGCAAAAGCTCATCCCAAGATAAAGCAGATTCAGCCCCTGGCAATGCAGCTATCCTTGCGCGAATCTCTGCGACGATTTCTGCATTTTTCGGCTCTGCCATCAAACTGCGCATATAAGCATCAATCGAAGCATCTAAAAAAGCTCTCACCAATGCTTCTGGATGCCACATCATGGTCGGCCTGCGACGCCGATTATTCCCTCTGTTCTGCTTATCCCAGCGATTATGCGGAATGCTGTACAACGCATGAGCACATACAGGCATGACCGAAGCCAACTGCCTGACACGACCGATATCCAGCGAACCTTCAATCGCAGCCTGCCATATCGCATAAAGTTCATGCCCGTTTGTCTTGAGCATCGGCACAAAACACTGACGTGATATCAGCTCAAGTGCAAACTTTGCTGCATAACTCCATGCCACAATAGAAGCACAAGGCTGCCGCCTTTTCCGACGTCCGCCAAAACCACGCCGTTCCCCGAATGATGTCGTCCCCAATATCCGAAGCGCATCCGCCATATCCAAACGACGACCACGTACCAGCTCAATTCTGTAACGTCCATCTCGTGCCGGCAAAATCAAACGCGTTTCAGATACCGGTAAATGGGAATCCGGAATGTCCCCAAGTCCAAGCTGACGCAAATGCCACGGCCAATCAAATTTATCCGGTTCTTCCGGACCCCAAAAAAATAAATAACCATCAGACGGCGCATTGCGACGTGTCACAAATGTCGCATGAATCGGTGTCTTCTCGTGCGAATAATATTTCGTCTTGCTCACGCTTAACCTACCGAACAATCACATAACTTGCGCAAAATACTGCCGATATCGCATCGAAAACCAAGCTGCCGATGACAAAACAAAAACATGCCTGACGGAAGCACCATACATCGCGCAATTCATCGTTAAAAATAGCATCATCAGTCTAAAACCTGTCCCCGCAAAACAGATGATGCTGATGCTCTATGATTGTCACATAGAACAGTCAATTATCTACATTTTTCATTTCTGTTGTCAAGCCAAGTACAGTCAAAACTTAACCGACATACCCATCAAACACACCTTATCCCAATCATCGACGACATGATGTCCCCATCTGGAGACATCATGCCATATGTGAATCGCTGATGAAAACAATAAATCAATACCAGCTATTTCACTTTGCGCAAACGACGGACAGTTTCAGCCTGACCCACGAACCAAACAACTTCATAAATCCCGGGAGACTGAGCAATACCCACAATCGCCGTGCGAGCAGGCTGAGCAACCTTAGCCATCTTCAAACTGCGGCCTTCAGCCACTTTCTTGAAAGCCTCTTCAATAGCGCCTTCGTTCCAGTCCGAAATCGCTTCAAGCGCATCAGCCAACTCACCCAAAAGCGCAGGTGTATCCGCATTAAAATGCTTGGCAACACTCGCTTCATCATAAGACTCAGGCGCATTCCAAATAAACAAACTATCATCCACAATCTCATTCAGATTGTGAGCGCGTTTGCGCATCATTTCCAAAAGCTTGTTCAGCCATTCACCGGCTTCAAGATTCACGCCCTTACGAGCATAAAGAGGAAGAACATGACGCGTCAATGTCTCAAGACTGACCAAACGAAGCTGCTGTTCATTGACCCAAATCAGCTTATCTTCATCAAACTGACCGTTGGCCTGATTGATACCATCGGCATCAAATGCTTCCACCAGCTGCTGCATCGTGAAAATCTCATCATCACCATGAGACCAGCCCAAACGCGCAATATAATTCACAAGGCCCTCAGGCAAAAGTCCAAGCGCCTCGCGATAATATTCCACCGAAGGACTGCCCTTGCGCTTCGAAAGCCCCAAAATACGCGGCGCATGACCAAAACGAGGCGGCTCCGCACCCAGCGCATGATAAAGCGCAATCTGATCATGCGTATTATCAATATGATCCGAACCGCGAATAACATGCGTAATTTTTAACGCAAGATCATCCACAACAACCGCAAACTGATAGGTCGGCATCCCGTCCGAACGAATCATAATAAAATCATCCAAGTCCGAATAACTCTTCACTATACGGCCTTGAACCATATCATCAAAAACAGATTCGCCTTCCAAAGGCATCTTAAAACGCACCACATGCGTACCACAATCCGGCCCATGTCCCTTGTCACGGCAAGTGCGATCGTAACAAGTACGATTTGCCGTATCCTTCATGGCCTCTTTCTTCGCCTCAAGTTCCTCACGGGAACATGTGCAACGATAAGCCTTGCCTTCAGCAATCAGACGTTCTGCAATTTCATGATATATGGCAATCCGCTCAGACTGACGAAGCACAGGACCATCCCAGTCCAAACCAAGCCATTTCAAGCTGTCATAAATCACCTGAACTGCAGCTTCCGTATGACGCTCTCTGTCCGTGTCCTCAATTCTGAGAATAAACTCTCCGCCATGATGGCGCGCAAAAAGCCAGTTAAAAAGGGCCGTACGGGCATTGCCAAGATGCATAAAACCAGTCGGTGAAGGTGCAAAACGAACACGTACCGTCATATTTTTCCTCTATAAAATCAGTCCACCCTGCTTACCTATACGCAGGCGCGCCGTTCATACGCCAACAACGGCGTTTTTTCAAGCGCGCGATAAACCACACTCAGACATAAATCGATTATGGTTTCCCAAAAACTCCGCAAAAACTTTTGACAATTCCTTCACTTCAGGGGGACAAGCCCCCTGCGGCGCTATTTGCTGCGCAAATACGCGCCTACCCCCAATGCGGGGACAAGCCCCGCAACGCCCCGATCCAGTCTCACTCTGACATCATATCATCTGACATCATATCATAAATAAACTACACATCACTCCATTCAATCCCCCCAAATTCCATACCCCCCAAAAAACAAAAAAACCCGGGACAAACCCGGGCTTTCTCAAATCCATCGTAATGAATTAATCCTGACGAATCTCTTCCACAACGAGCTCAATAGATTCAATCAGAGAACCATTGCTGTTGCTGTCCAATGCGCCAAGACTCCACTTGACCGGACGACACCCCAAAAGCTGCCATGCCCGGGCCTTATCGTTGCTCGACTCAGAAACACCCTTATCAATACCATAACTGCCAATCTCGACACTCACGTTACGCGGGGTCATCGCCTTGCCGCTCTCAATTTCACGAATCCAGCCCAAAAGCTCGTTCACCTGTGAAGAACCCACGAGAACGCCACGTTTCAACGTCACACGACCTGCCTTGCGACGACCCTGGCGATATTTCACCACGTTCGGATTCGCACTGTCGCGATACTCGATCATTTCCACTTCGTAAGCAAGACCATCCACTCCGTTAAAACGCGCAACATTAATCCCTTCAATGCTCACACTAAAAGCAAAAGAAACAAGGGGATCTATATCCATGCGTCTGCTCGATTCTGCCATATCATCCTCCTATGGGTTGCCAGAAAAACTCCAAAAAACCTACAATATCCACAGCAAATTATATGCCATTATGTCACATGTTATTTTTATGTCCTTTTTTATGACAATCGCCTTGAATATTCTACAAACTCAAA
>JAGBXG010000532.1 GCA_017629415.1 Pseudomonadota bacterium
AAAGTTTGAGGGCGCGTCAGAGTCTGTGTTTCAGAAAGCATCAGAGGCTGAGTGCGGCTGTTTTGACAAAGCGGCATCTGCGTGGGGGGCAACAGACAATATTGGAATGGATGAAAACGACGGCAGTATTGTTTTTAGGGGATTTTCAAGTGCGCATGAGGAAGCGGTTTGGATTGCGGAACAAATCGTTCGAATTTGTGATAATTTTCCGGAGATGCCTTTAGAATCCGTGGCGATTTTGGTGCCATATACCGAAATAGAGGTTTATGGTCCTTTAATTCGTGCGGAATTGATGCGTCGTGGTATGCCTCATAATATCCATGCCTTGATCAGTCAGCCGTTGGAGGTTTGTTATTCTGCTTTTTCGGCTTTTGTGGAGTTTTTATGTGGTGCTGCCTCTCGGGATGGGGTATTGAATTGGGCATTTCATGAGGGGATTGCTGAGGATGCGGATGATTTTGAGGTGTTTGCGCATGTTGTGGACATGCTGGGGATATACAGCAGTTTAGATGCAGCATCGCGTCAGATATCAGGCGGTTCGCCTTATCTGGGGGATTCTGAGAGCTTTACGTGGTCTGACGGTATGGCGCGTTTGGCGGCGGCTTGTCTGCATACGCCTGAAACATCGGGATGCCGTTATCTGCAGTCTTTTGAGCAAGGGATGCAGCTGGAAGCATTGAAGTGTTGGCAGCGTATTCGTGCCATGCTTGAAGATCATCGCGTTGTAAGGGCGCAATGTTTAGGGTATGGGCAATGGCGTGAATGGATTTATGGGTTGTTTGACACGTGGCTGCGTGCGGATGTGATGAATCGCGAGATGGCGATGGCGCGTCTTTGGAAGCTGCTTGAGAGCGAATGGCCTTCTGATTTTGATTGTCATGCGAAATATTCTTTTGAGACGATAATTCCTCTTTTACGTGATTTTGTTCGTCGTCTTGAGAATGAAGAAAGCGGCCGCATTACGGGGGGGATCCAGATTCGTCCTTTGACATGTGATGTCTTTACGTCTGAGTATGCATTTTTATGTGGATTGAGTCAGCACAGTTTTCCATCGCAAGTCCCAGCGTGTCACCGTTATGCTTATGCTCAGGAAGAAATTGATGCGCATGCGTGGCTGAGATGGTTCAATAATGTACGTTCTGGTTTGTATCTGACGGCGGCTTTGCCGGATGCTGAGAGCATGACGTTGGAAAGTTCCGGGAAGCGCCTGATCGAGTTATCGCATTTTTCGGTTTTTGTATCGGATTTGGCGAAACAGCTGGGGATGAAAGGTATTGAACTTTATGAAAGCAGCAAAAATCGTGGGACGCAAGAGGCACTTTATGCCATACGTCGTGCATGGCATGATGAACATGATAAAGAGGCGGTGAAGGCTCAGACTTGGCCGATGCAAATTTCAGACTTTGAAGGGAACATTGCCAAAGCCATTTCAGGGATTTTGAATCGGTCTTTTTGGAAAGCGTCTGCAGGCAATGGTTTAAAGCGTTCTGATGCAAGTTGTGAACGTGAGCTTTGTGTGCGTCAAACTGAACCATTGAGGGGAAAACAGTTGTCTTTGTTTGACAGTGCCGGAATATCGGATACCGGTTGTAAAAACTTGGCATCGAAGCAGCTGAATTTGTTTGATGAAAGCAGATGGGCATCTGTGAAGACAGGTGTCGCCAGCGGTGATCGTTCTGTGCCTTCAGAGGCATCTTTGGTTGGCGCAGATAGGGTTGAAAAGTCGGTCAAATGGCAGGCATTGGTTGACATGATTTTTAATCCTAGAAAAGCGTGGCGCAAATATTTTTTAGGCATCAGAGATTATGGCCGTTTATCTCCTCAGATGAAAGCGCGGCTGGGGGTTGAACCGATTGAACGCGAGGATGCCGATTATGCAATGCGCAAAGCAGTTGCCGGTATGATGCATTTGGCATGTGCATGCGGCATTGATGATTTGGATGTTTTGACGGCATATTATGATGAACTGATGGAGATGTTCAGGGCATCCGGGCTTTATCCTGACTGTGTTTATGGCATATTGCAGCGTGAACGTGATTTGTGTTTGATTCAAAAATATATCGCTTCGATACGAGAGAAGCTTCAAACATTTGGGCGCATTCATGCATCACCGATTCTTTATCGTATGGGGCATGCGCAGACCTCATATGGCTGTATCGAACATAGGTTGATGAAACGTTTCGGTGTGCAGGTCGTTGAAGTGGCATCACCTGTTTTCCAGGTTTCAGGTCCGGATGGCAGACCTATGGCTTTGGGGCTGACTGGGGATTTGCCTCTATTTGCACAAGGTTTAAATCAGTCTTTTTTGGTTCTTTCGGATGATTATGACAAAAGTGCAAAGAAAAAGGCCTCGTTGTATGCGGGGGCTGTTGTTTGCCTGATGGCTTTATCGGAATTGCCGCTTCCTGGTGAATTTGTGGCATTTCAAAAGACAGGCGAACT
>JAGBXG010000533.1 GCA_017629415.1 Pseudomonadota bacterium
CCCAAGAAAAAGGGGTCCGGGGCAAAGCCCCGGCAGGGTGTTGCGGGGCAGAGCCCCGCATGGGGGTAGGCGCGTATGCGTCAGCATAGCGCCGAAGGGGGCTTGGCCCCCTTTCTTAAAAAATAGCTTACGCCTGTACCGAAGCTCTAAGCGGATAACCGGCGGCTTCAGCCATCTGATGCACCTGCGAAACCTTCATATCAGCAACCTCGCGGGGGTAAATCCCAGCCACACCATAGCCTTTTTTGTGCACGCTCATCGTGATTTGCGCGGCTTCCTGCTCAGATTTTTTGAAAACACGCATCAGCACATCGATAACAAACTCGAAAGTCGTATAATCATCGTTATGCAATAATACGCGAAACATGGGAATTTGGATATCCAGCACATCGACATCACTGTCAATATGGGAATCAGAATGGTGTTTTGGCATAAATGCTACTCAATAAAAAGGCACCCGAAGCGACATCCGGCTGCCTTTAGTATAATGAAACGAACGAAAATATGTTTTAAGAATTAGGAATACAAACTTTGTCGGCATTGCAAGTCCTGTTACCGCCACAAGAACCGTTTGCGTTGCATGCGCGAATATCGATTTGGCGTTGACTTGCGCCATTGACACCTGGAGTTCCGGCTTCTTCGGCGCCGCCGATACCGCCTGCCCCCCCCGCTCCGCCGCGTGCAACAGCATCCGAATAAGTGAACACATTTTGTTTCAGCAAACCGGATGTCGTCACATTAAAGCCGATGATATCGAACGAAGGACCGCCGGCACCGCCGCCGCCGCCACCACCGCGACCGCCGGAACCGCCATTGCCGCCGGTACCTGCTTTCATGGAAATCCAATAACCGGCCATACCGCCTGTACCGCCAACGCCGCCAGCGCCACCGGCACCCCCAATGCCACCGGCACCGCCTGCGCCACCGCGCCCGCGCGTAAAGACATGGCCCTTGACTTCAGCCAAACGCGACTGCTGCCGAGCTTCCGTAATCAGCAAGCCGAAGCTCGCACCGCCGGCACTGCCGCCACGACCGCCTGTACCGCCGCAACCACCAGCACCGCCGCCGCCACCCGTCGGCCCAAGTTCATACAACGGACAATCATCAGGACCTTTATAATAATAGGTGACACCGCCACCAGCTCCTCCTCCGCCACCGGCAGCACCATGCACACCATTGCTGCCAGCTCCCGCAACATCAGACGCCACCCATACCGCATCGCGGAACGTTCCATAAGCCGCTGTTGAACCTTGACCCGCTCGACCGTTCGCGCCCGCAGAACCATTTAAACCATCCTGACCAATGTCCGAACGAATGTTTGTCGGATAACCCGTTTCCGTCGCATGAGTACAGTCCATACCAGACATCGAATCAAATGTGCTGTCATAACCACCCATGCCGCGATTTTGGGAATTATCGGCATACGCGGCATGATTCCCCTGCATCGTCGTCCAATTATACGAAGGACATACCGTTGAACCGCCAGCCGTCGCATTCGCAGCCTTACAACTGGCATTGACACCGCCAGCACCGCCACTTTGACCGTCATTCTGACAAGGTCCGTCCTTGCGGAGCGATATCAAACCATCGTGCCCATTCAACGCAGAATCCTGTTTCGAACCATTGCCAGCCGCACCGGCCGCACCATCCACCCCAGGCTCGCCCTGACCGCCAATAATCTGATTCGACAGCAAACTCACCTGATCTGTATTCCGAATCCAAACGGCAATCGATGAACGACCGCCCGAAGCCAGCGGACGATCAGCGCCTTCAATCACAAAACCTTCTACCGTCGCACGTTCTTTCAAATTCGTCGCCGAAACCGTTGCATCTGCCGAAACTCCTTTAATCTTCGAAGCATGAAGCACCAAATCACGGCTCATAAAGTTAACACTGTAACCACCATGCATGACGACACCATTGCGCAAAGCAATATCTTCATCATAAATGCCTTCCGCCACAAGAATGTACTTCTTGCCCTGTGCCGGCCAAATCTTGATGGCATCGCCAATCTTTTGGAACGGCCGCTGATAAGAACCATCACCGCCCGGAGCCGCATCGCGAGACACAAAAATGGCATCTTCCATCACACCGTCAATGCCATCACAGTTTTCATCGATAAACTCAAACCCCGAGTCATAGCTTTCCACCACATCCGGCGCATCCGTCTTCACATTGCCGGCACGGCGACGGCATTCACAGCCATTCGAGGTGTCGCCATCGGTATTGACCCACTCATAATCCACACCGGAAACCGTCTCCGTCGTACATGCCCCCATACCGCACGATGCCGTGCCACCAGAAACGACACATACACCACTGGTATGATGAATCTCAGGCTTGAAATACGTCGAACAGTCATTGAAACAATAACCGCAATGCTCCGAATTCGTATAAAGCCCCGTCTTCTCATCGCGCATGCCTTCGTCAATCTTGCCGTCACAGTCATTGTCCAGACCATCACAAATCTCAAGATTGTACTTGTCAATCTGGCAAGATGACCAATTGTACCCTTCCCCGGTCTGCTGACACCATTCAAACCCCACACACGTATCCACGCGGCATGAACGTGCACTGTCCACATTATCCGCATTGCAAATACATGTGCCCGTGACGGGAACACATTGTTTCAAACCATTCCGCACCGGTTCACAAGTATAACCTTCCGGACAATCCGTGCCATAAGCAGAACCTTCAGAACAATCGCGGCCGCAATAAGCTTCAAGGCCATTATCCACACACAAACTGCCCGGTCCAATGCAATCACTGTCCTGAGAACAAGCCATACAAAGATTGCTCGGCAACGCCATACACGTCACCCCATCCTGATACAAAAAGTACCCAGGCTCACATTCTAATGCCCGACACGACGGCTGCCCATCGACAATACGGCATTCCGTACGAATGGCATGCTCAAGCACCACATCGCAATTCTGACCGCAGGCACCACAATGCGCCACTTCCACATACCGGCCTTCCGCATCGCGATAAATCTCATCCACTTCGCCATTACAGTCATCATCCGCACCGTTACAAACCTCAGCCTGAGGTGTCGGGGCATAACAAATCATCCCAAAATTGCCCGCACAAAACTGCTCACCTTCACAAACACCAAACTCATTCACATTGATACAAACCTCACCATCGAGGTCTTCATCAACAAAACCATCGCAATCGTCATCCAGACCATTACAGACTTCCGATTCAGGCACTTGCGCAGAACATGCACCCCAAGTCAAATCCGCACCGCATGTCTCAACCCCGCGGCATGTACCAAATTCATTCGTGATCTCACAACCGCGAACCTGACCAATGCTGTCCTCGTCACACGTACAACGCCCCGTCTCAGGCATGCACTGACGCCCCATATCACCAGCATCATTCGTCACATTCTGGCAAACATAACCATCAGGACAGCTCTGATACGTACAATCCATCGAACAATATGAACCATTATCCAGCGGCATACACCAGTTGGCATCACCGGCACCACACACTGAATTCTGCGTACATGGCATGCAAAGCTGCTGAACCATCAAAGAACACAACGAAACCTGCCCTTCACCATGCGGATTCTGAACCACCTGACAAGACCACCCATCCGGACAGCCCAATTCACAAGCATGTGTGCAAAAACTCCCCTGCTCATAATCCATACAATAGGTGCTCTCACACTCCACATGCTGAGAACATCTCTCCCCAAACTGCCGAAACGCATAATCTTTTTCAGGCAACTGACTGCGCGATGCCACATCACATCCAGCACTCATCAACATCGCCACTAAAACAAACCACTTGATATTTCGATACATAAATCACCTCGCTTGGACACACCGCCGCAGTGACGATAAAATGCCAAATCAATCATTATAGCATATTTCAGGCCAAATTAAAAAACGAACACCATTTTTAACCACAATAACCGCCATGTAGGCATTTTTTGTCGCACAGGCTATGACGGCTGCGCCGCCATACGCCCTGCGATTCGGGCTATGACGGCTGCGCCGCCATACGCCCTGCGGCCCGCGCTATGGCTAAAGCCATACGCACGGGTCCCCTTTCGCCTCCAAACCTCAGTCACCAGTATCCATCCCAAACACAAGAAACACCCAAATTTGCAAGATTCCAAAGGTGCTCAGCTTTGCAAGATTCCAAAAGAATTCACCCCCTTTGGCGTGATTCCAAAGGGCAGCGCCCTTGAAGAAAATCTGGGAAAAGCCCCCAAAAGAACTTTGTACATTAGACTTTGCCAAAACTGTCCTATTCGTTATAGATTCGAAAGTTTGTGTGACAGGCACTGCTTTTTTACTTCTGTTTAAGGATGCTCATGAAAATCTACCGCACCATTTCAATACTGGCACTGATGCTCGCTGCCTCCCTTACCGGCTGTACTCAAGTCGATGAATGTTCCGATACCCTCGATGCCATGCACTGCAGCAACGACGCCATGGCACTGCTCATGTGTTTAAATGGCAAATGGGTGTCATCACCCTGCACAGTATCCGAAATCTGCGGATACACTTCAGAAGGCCCCAAATGTCTCGTCACTGATATGACAGCTCCATGCACACCAGGCACAATGCTTTGTGCTGCGAACATGGTGCAGAAATGTAACGATGCAGGAAAATGGTCTTACGAAATTTGCAACGGAACATGTCAAAATGGTATCTGTACATCTTCATTAACCCCTTCTGAACCACAAAATCCGCAAAATCCGCAAAACCCGCAAAATCCGGCACCAAATCTGACCGGCATCATTAAATTCCAATGTTCTGCGGATAAAAAAAGCATCGAAACGGTCTATCACGATGGCACCATCACCACACAAACTTGCCTGCAAGCCGTTGGTTTTGATGCCGAATGCAACGAATACAGCAACGGTCTGGCCGGATGTGCACTCCCCAATTCCTGTAACGATATTTTTTCACAAAACGGCACTTGTGCCGGTGAAAATCGCCGATATTGCGACACGCAATACATCATTCCCAAACCGGCCATCGAAAATTGCGCGGCTCAAGGCAAAACATGCAGCATGATCCATGGCAAAGCACAATGCCGCACAGCATGCGATACCCCCAATGCCCTCTCTTGCACCGTCATCGATGAACTCGAATACATCACATTATGTGCAAATGATGGTACTGCCTCATCCACGCATACCGCTGAAACCGTTTGCATCTCCAATACCGAATCAGCCACATGCCAAGACGGTCAAATCGTCAAAACAACATGTCACGCCAACACACAATGTATTGCTGATTTAGGCAAATGCGCCGAAACATGCACCGCCGACAAAACCGGCGATATTAAATGTACGGAAACTGGTGAACTCGTCATGTGTTCAGCTGTCAGTACTGGATATGCCTATATTTCGCTAGGCATGAGACACTGTGACGGCAACACGCGCCTGAGCTGCAAAAAAGATGATGCCGGCATATACACCAAAACAGAAACCGATTGTACCCATTATACCGACAACAACGGCAACATAGTCAGCGGCACTTGCGTCACTGAACTCCAGTATTATCCCGATATGGATGTCTGCTACTTTGATCCCACTTCAGACGGCCGATGCAACGATCTCAAAGATGCCGGCATCTGCGAAGGTTCCACCCTCAAATATTGTGACGAAACCAGCGATAATGCCTACACCGTCAACTGTGCCGCCAATCAAACCAAAAGCACGTGTTCTGTATTTGCGGGGTACGCCGACTGCCGAAAACCTTGTTCTCAAGCCGGCAAAGCCATATGCTCAACCGTCGACGGCATGACCATGGTAAAACTCTGTGCCCCGGATGACGCGACGGGTATCACCACCGAAATCGAAGGGCAAGCCATCTGTTTGGGCAATGAACTTTACACATGCGACGAAAGCGGCAACACCCAAATCACCAACTGTGCGGCCAACGGCGGCATCTGTCAAACCAATGCCTGTGTTTATCCAGCCTGCCCCTCTGCCCCAGTCTGCCTCGCGGATGATGCCATCCTGGCTTGCCAAATCACCAGCGATGGCCAAGTCATGGGCGCAAGCCTCGAAACCTCGTGGTGCCTCCCCAATGGCACATGCCATTCATGCAGCAACGGACAACTCAAATAACACTTAAAACTTCATACTTTTCAAACTCAAAGCCTCCCACAGCGGAGGCTTTATTTTTACTTTTTAAAGAAGCCTCCCATAGCGGAGGCTTTATTTTTCTTTACCCTCCCAGAACTTTAAAGTTATTTTGATAGGGTAAGATTTCTTTGATTTTTTCTATGAAAATTGAGTCAGAACGCGCCCACACCCTCATATCCCACCATAACCCACACCAAACTACAAACCTCCCTAAACTCTAGTATTTACGCGGCTTTTTTCTCATTTTTTACAGATAAAAACTTGATTCTCGCTCTAAGTTCTTTTAGAGAGGCGCCGTTTTCAGTCTCCAGTTGCACAAGTATGCTTAAATGGAGATTTCAATCACTGCGGCACAACAGTTATCGCCGCTTCATGTATGGAGAAAAAACATGAGTAAAAAATTATTGGCAGCTCTGATTGCTTTTTCAATGGTCGGCGCTTTCGGTTGTGATGAAGATTCCTGCACTCACTCTGCCAAGCAATGCGACGGCACCGTTCCTCAGGTTTGTATGAATGGTGATTGGGTAAATGGCGCCGACTGTGGTGCTGTTGGCTGCAATGTTGCAACAGGTATGTGCAATACCAACGGCGGCAACAACAACCCCGGCGGCGACAACAACAACCCCGGCGGTGACAACAACAACCCCGGCGGTGACAACAACA
>JAGBXG010000534.1 GCA_017629415.1 Pseudomonadota bacterium
CTTTTTGCGCGGCGTATTGAGCACCGCGAAATAGACGCGCAACGCAAGGCGTATGGCGGCCCTCAAGGGCCGTCATAGCCGCGCAAATACGCGCCTACCCCCAATGCGGGGCAAGCCCCGCAACGCCCCAACCCGGCATGATTCAGTCTTTTATGCCTCCTCATCGTCGCAAGATGCCGATAGTTCATCATCATAAGATTCCGCCAGTCTGTCATCCAACATCATCTCAATCAGTTTCGTCAAATAATCAGACAAATCCCGATAATCATGCTCAGACCCCATCATGGCGACACATTCTGTTTTACAATAACTCCCACGATATGCATTGACAAACCGATAAAGTTCTTCATCAGAAAGTCTTTCTATGACCGCATCTGTCGACTCATCATCTTTTCTAAGCTCCCAAATCTTCGCCAACGCCGCAAGATTGTTGCAGCGCTCCTTTGCAGTTTTCACCAGCGTTTCCCTGTCAACCGCCTCGATTTTTGGCACAATTCTTTCCAATTCACCCAATTTGACAGGATATGTGGCACTATTCGAGCCTAGGCAAGTAGCTTCTACTTGCGCTTTGTCTAACTGAATTTTTTTCCCCTTCCCTGGTTTAAAAAATCCTCTGCTGATTTCTATATAAGACGAATCAAAGCTTATCCATACGGATTGCTTGCACCAAATGGCAGACCAAATCATCAAACCACTTATTAAGGCAATCACAGCCGCAAAACAGCAAAACAGTACAATCGCGAAAGGTTGAGCTGAAGACCGATTTGGAAACATCAAATAAATCACCACCCCAAACAGAATAGGAAACATCGCAATGATTAAATATTTTCCGGATGTACCACCGCTGGAAAGCTTAAGCACAGGTCTTCCGTACATCATGCTGAGCTCACACATGTAAGGTACAGGCAAGCGTTTCATGGCTTCATAGCGTTTATACATTTTCTTCTTCCTTCGTTATTTAAAATCATGATGCAAGATCTGAACAGAAGCATTATCTGCCCCCTTTCGTTCGCGACAGTTTTGCTCTATTAGGCTTATACTTCAAAACATAAACGTGTCTACCCAGTCTCTTTGATGTTAAAAGGGGCTCAGCCCCTTTGGCGGGGTTTGGGGCTTTGCCCCAATGGGGTTTGGGGCAAAGCCCCAGTGGGATTTGGGGCTCCGCCCCACAAAAAACAAAAAAATATTTGGCGGCGTATGGCGCATCGCGACATAGCCGCCAGGCAAGGCGTATGCTGGCCAAAAGGCCGGCATAGCCGCGCCCACATACACACATTTCAGCCATATTTTAAATCATGTCATTGTTCAATCGCCCCCAGAAACCCACATCTTCCAGCTTGCCGCACCGTGAACCTTTGGCCGCACGCATGCGCCCGCGTACCCTCGATGAATTTTGGGGACAATCCCATATTTTGGCCAAAGGCAGACTCCTCAGACGCGCCATTGAAGCCGATCAGCTCTCGTCTGTCATCTTTTATGGGCCGCCGGGGACCGGCAAAACGACGCTGGCACGGATTATCGCCAATACGACAAGCGCCAAATTTCTGTCGATTAATGCCGTCTTGAGTGGCGTTAAAGAAATTCGTGAATCTATCGAAAGCGCAAAACAAAATTTTGGCCTCGTAGGTCGTAAAAGCATTTTATTTGTCGATGAAGTACACAGATTTAATAAAAGCCAACAAGACGCACTGCTGCCATGGGTCGAAAATGGCACGATTACGCTGATTGGTGCCACCACAGAAAACCCCTATTTCGAAGTCAACAAAGCACTCGTCAGCCGTTCTCGCGTTTTTCAGCTCATGTCGCTGACAGAAGAAGATTTGCGCGGCATTATCATGCAGGCTTTGCGCGATGAAGATCGCGGTTTTGGCATGATGCAAGTGATGATGCGCGAAGATGCCCTGGCCCATCTCGTCAATGTGGCCAACGGGGACGCGCGAGCCGTATTGAATGCTCTGGAACTTGCGGTCACGACCACGCCTCCGCAAGACGGCATCATTGATATCACCCTCGAAGTCGCCGAAGAATCTATTCAGCAAAGAGCCGTCCTTTATGACAAAGAAGGCGATGCCCATTTCGACACCATCAGTGCTTTTATTAAAAGTATTCGAGGCAGCGACCCAGATGCCGCACTTTATTGGCTGGCACGCATGGTACAAGCCGGCGAATCTCCAAATTTCATCTTCCGGCGGCTGCTGATCAGCGCCTGCGAAGATATCGGCATGGCCGATCCCAACGCTGTCGGCATTGTCAATGCCTGCGCACAAGCCTTCGACCGCATCGGACTCCCCGAAGGCCGTTATCACCTTGCGCATGCCACGATTTATCTTGCGACGGCGCCCAAATCCAACTCTTCTATGGCCTTTTTTGATGCCTTGTCCGTCGTGCAAAAAGAAAC
>JAGBXG010000535.1 GCA_017629415.1 Pseudomonadota bacterium
CAGAATGGATTTGATTTCGCTCATCAAATCAAACACTCGAGTTCGCTTTGATGAGCGAAGCGAATCAGGTTTCTCTCCCTGTGGGAGAGACCGCCCGAAGGGCGATAGTGAGGTCGCAGTTGACGAAGAAAGCGCGCCAAAAGGCGAGCAAAAAAAGCCAAAGGGGGCTGAGCCCCTCTGGAATCCCACAATTTTAGGCGGTTTTCGTGGGTTAGACCGGGTACCTCATGACTGACCTTTGAGGCGAAATGGGGTCCAAAAACGCGCCAAAGGAATGAAATCACACATTTTTTTAAAATTATCATTGATCTTCTTGAATATTTCCGAATTTATGGATATGTATAAAAAGACCTACATGTAATTAGTGGTCTTACATTTATTTTTTATTCTCACAACGATGCCATGGAGGCAATGAAGAGAATAAAATACACAATCGGAGATAAAACCCATGAACAGCAAACTTTTGAAGATTTTGGCAATCGGTGCCATGGCCATGGCATGTGTGGCATGTGACGATGATGATAACTGCCAAGAAAATGCCACCAACAACGCCGAAGGCGTTTGCGAATGCAATACAGGTTTTGAAGCAAAAGAAGATGGTACCTGCGTTGTTAAAAATGGCAATACCGGCGATAATGGCAATACCGGCGATAATGGCAATACCGGCGATAATGGCAATACCGGCGATAACGGCAATACCGGCGATAACGGCAATACCGGTGACACCACAACAGAAGCATGCAAAGGTGTGACATGCACAAACGGTACATGTGACAAAGGTGTTTGTGTGACAGATGCCATGAAAGCAGTACAAGCAGGTGCAGCCTGTGATGATACATTCGTTGAATTCTGTAATGGCGATAGCATGGTGTATTGCGCTGGTAACAAAGTCGTCATTGATGATTGCGCAAACGATGGCGGTTGCAGCATCGTGAAAGAAAAAGATGGCACAAAAGAAGTTGCAACTGCATGGTGCCGTGGCACAGATAAATGTACAGATACCACAGCCACAGAACCTTATACTGCACCCTACTGTGTTGAAGAAGAATACGAAGGCGAAAAAATTGCCCTTGTCAGTGCTTGGTATTGCGTTAAAAATACAGAAGACAGCTATACAGCCATCGATATGGCGATGACTGGTATTTATGATATCTGTGATACAACCTGCAATGCCGACAAAACCGCTTGCGAAAAGATCCATGCAGAAGAAGGCAGTACCTGTGATGAAGCCACTTACGCCGATAAATGTGATGGAAGTATTGGTTTAATGTGCGATGACGGTATTGTCTATGCCGAAGATTGCGGTGAAGGTTATCAATGCCTTGAAACAGATGACGGCCTTGCTTGCGCGATGCCTTGCACAGGCAATGAAGAAAAATCCATCTGTGAATACGATGAATTTTTCGGTATTGCTATGAGCGGAAAAGTCATCTGCAAAGACGGCTATTTCACGGCTGACGAAGAAAGCATTGAATATTGCAACAACGATTGTAATGAAGACGGCACCGCTTGCCAGAAATACCTCGATAACGAAGGTGAAACCTGCAATCCCAGCCAATACAAAGAAAAATGCACCAATGGTATCGTAGATTATTGTTCTGAAGGTGAAACCGAAGGTACTGGCGAGATCACTGCTTATAAATGTGATGAAGGTTATACATGCACAGTTTTTGAATCTGAAAACTATGCAGACTGTGTTTCAGCTGCTGAAGAATGTACAACAGAAGGTGAAACCATTCCCGGTTGTATCGATGATTATTTTGAATCGTATTCATTCAATTACGTTTGTACAAAAGCCAGCAATGGAAAATTATATTATTTCGCAGATGCCACGAATTCTAAGGTTTGCCCCAATGAGGGTTTTTGCAATGAAGCTGGTACTGCCTGCGCTGAATAATCATATATCCATTTAATCGCATTCTTATTCTTGCCCTCGATGCCTGATGTATCGGGGGCTTTTTTTTGCGACAAAAATCTAGTTCAAAACTTGGCGGACTATTTTATGCGTAACAGACTGGCTATTTTGTATAAAGGTTGCTTCATTTAAGAATTTGTGATTAAGTAAGACTAAGACCTACATGCAACCACAGGTCTTATATTTCTATTCACACTATGATACCGACATATCACACGCATGATACATATCGCCGGAGGACAATGTATGAGCAGCAAACTTTTAAAGATTTTG
The DNA here is from genome assembly GCA_017629415.1 of Pseudomonadota bacterium. Next base: position 2,189 of record JAGBXG010000535.1, read on the forward strand.
GCAATCGGTGCCATGGTATTGGCATGCACAGCCTGTGACGATGAAAATAATAACAATGGAAACAGCGAAAACAAATGTACGGCCAATTTCTGTAAAAATGACAACGTCCTTTTAGAATGCAATTTAAATACTGGCATTGCGACAGAAAAACCTTGCACCAATGGATGTGCAAACAATGCGTGTGTAACCACCGGCAATACCGGCGATAACAACAATACCGGCGATAATGGCAATACCGGCGATGATGGCAATACCGGCGATAATGGCAATACCGGCGATAATGGCAATACCGATAATACCACAACAGAAGCATGCAAAGGTGTGACATGTACAAACGGTACATGCGACAAAGGTGTTTGTGTGACAGACACCATGAAAGCTGTCAAAGCAGACGATCCCTGTGATGAGACATTCGTTGAATTCTGTAATGGCAACAGCACAGTATATTGCAGTTCAAAGGGAACAGTCGTTATCGCTGATTGCACAGATGATGGTGGATGCAGCATCATCAAACAAAAAGATGGTACAAAAGAAGTGGCAACGGCATGGTGTCGCGGCGCATTTGAAAACTGCACAGATGCGGATGCTACAGAACCTTATACAGTGCCGTATTGTATCACAGAAGAATATGAAGAGACTGAATATGCCTATGAAAGCCTCCATTATTGTATCAAAAATACGGAAAATACTTATACCGCCATCGATGGTTTAAATATGAATATCGGAAGCATGTGCCGTGCAACATGCAATGCCGACAATACAGGATGCGAAAAACTTCATCCTGAAGAAGGCAATACCTGTGACAAAGACACTTACGTGGATAAATGTGCCAAAAGTGTTGCCGTAAACTGTGATGAAGGCGTCGTTACTGCCTTGGATTGCAGTGAATATGAAGGCTATGAATGTGTTGCTGGTGCAGAAGGTGCTTCATGTTTGAAGCCTTGCGAAGATCTCAATGACAGATTTGTTTGCGAACATTATGTAGACAATATTTACTACAGTGGAAAATATGTTTGCGAAAATGGCTACTATGTCCCCGATGAAGAAAGCGTTGAAATTTGTTACCACGGCTGTAATGAAGACGGCACGGATTGCGAAAAACTCCATGCTGACGAAGGCAAAACTTGTGATGAAGCCACTTATGGCTATCAATGTGATGGAAGTCTTGTTTTAGGCTGCATCGAAGGTGCCGTTTATGCCATGGATTGCGGCGAAGGCTATGAATGCGTCAAAACGGAAGACAGTGTTGCCTGCATGATGCCTTGTGAAAACAACACCAATAAATTCGTCTGTGAATACTCTGACGATTACAATGTCTATTACAGTGGAAAATATGTTTGTAAAAATGGCTACTATGTCTCCGATAATACAAGCATAGAAATTTGTTCCAACGACTGTAATGAAAATAACACAGCTTGCAAAAAATACCTGAATAATGAAGGTAATATCTGCATTTATGGCGAATACAAAGAAAAATGCACCAACGGTGTTGTAGATTATTGTGAACCTGAAGAAACAAGCAACAAAGGCAAAATTACGGCTTACAAATGTGACGAAGGCTATACTTGTACGGCCTTCGATTCCGAAAATTATGCAGGTTGTGTAGCACCTTCAGATGAATGCACAAAAGTGGGTCAAGCCGTTTCCGCATGTTTTGCTCAAAATAATACATCATATGCCATCACCTATGTTTGTACAAAAGCAAATGATGGAAAACTGTATTACATTCCAGGTGAAGCCAAAGTCTGTCCCAATGGCAGTGTATGCAATGAAGCTGGCACCGCCTGCGCCGAATAATATCTCCATATAATCCCCTTTTCATCTCATGCCCTCGATATCTGACGTATCGAGGGCTTTTTTGCTCGCTATTTACAGCTGATTTGTATCAAAATTACCTGATTTGAGAATTTATGGTTTAAAATAGAAATGGGATTTACCTATAGTGTACAGGTTTTGAACTTATTTTATTCTCCCAACCATACCAAAGAGGTAAACAAAACGCATCATAAACATAGTCTGGAGGCAAATGATGAAGAGCAAACTTTTTAAGATTTTAGCAATCGGTGCCATGGCATTGGCATTCACAGCCTGTGACGAGGATAACGACAGCGACATCAGTGCCGAAGTCGGCAAAACTTGTGATGAAGCGACTTATGGCTACCAATGTGATGGACGTTTTATTCTAGCTTGTGACAAGGGCACAATTATCGCTTTTGAAGATTGCGGTAAAAATTATGAATGCGTCGGAAATGGAGAAGAAGCCGGTTGCATCATGCCTTGTTCAGGCAATAGCGAAAAATTCATCTGTGAATCTGATGAGGAATATGGTATTTCTGTCAGCGCAAGATATGTCTGCAAAGAAGACACTTACTATGCTGTTGACGAAACAAGCCTCGTCTTTTGTTACAACGGTTGTAATAAAGACAATACCGCCTGCAAAAAGGTTCATAACGAAGAAGGTAAATCCTGTGATGAATCTACTTACAAGAGAAAATGTGATGGACGCATTGCTGTGACCTGCTCAGAAGGGGTTGTCACTGCCTTGGATTGCGGAGAAGACAATGTCTGTGCCGAAAATGAAAATGGCCGTCTTTCTTGCAAAACGCCTTGTACAGGCAACGAAGAAAAATCTGTCTGCACACATAATGCTATTCTCGAATATTCCTACACCAAAAAATATGTTTGTAAAGACGGCTACTATGTCGATGATTTAACAAGTCTGACTGCTTGTAACAATGGTTGCAATGAAGACGGCACCGCCTGCGCCGAATAATATCTCCATTTAATCCCCTTCTTATCTCATGCCCTCGATATCTGACGTATCGAGGGCTTTTTTTTGCACGGAATGACGCCCCGCAAAAAAGCCCTGAAAATGCCTCTAAAATGCCTCAAGACAGATCTTGTCAAATGTGATAAGGCGTAAAATGGCATGTTGTCTAATGACTGCGATATTTTGAACCGATGATGCCAGGAGGCAAACGCATGAGTGACAGTATTCTCGATCTGCTTGAGTCTGTGAAGAATGTGATGAAAGAAGAGCTCCCGGAAAAGCTCTTTATTTTTCCACTGACGGAAAACGTTATCTTTCCCGATGTCATGATGCCGATTGTCGTGCCGCCGGGACCGATGCTCGAGTTGGTCAAACGCGCGCAGACCCATAGTGATTATCTTGGGTTCTTGTGGGGCGAAGGCGATGATCCTCTCAAATTGAAGGCAGAAAATCTCTCGCGAGTGGGTTGCGTGGGGCATATCATGCGCATGGCGCGCATGCCTGATGGTTCTACAACAATGATCGTCCATTGCGTCAGCCGTATGCGCGTCGTCGAATTTTTAAAGAGCGATCGCCTCATTGCCGAAGTCGAATATCTCAAAGATGTCATCATTGAATCGGACGAAATGACGGCTTACTGGCGCAATACGCGCACAGCACTGAGCAAACTTTCGGAAATGGAACAGACGACCTTACCGCGCGAACTCCTCAGCGGCATGATCGCCATGGAACGCCCGAGCAAACTGGCGGATATGATTGCGGCGCACTTCGATATGCCCAACACCAAACGCCAGGAAATTCTGGAAGAACTCGATGTCTGCAAACGTTTGGCATCTGTTTACGAAGTCCTCGTCAAGGAACTCGATTTGGCCGCCTTGGGTCAGAAAATTCATGACACGATCCGCGAAAAAATCGAAGCCAGCCAGCGTGAATTCTTCCTCCGCGAACAATTGAAAGCCATTCGCAAGGAACTCGGCGACGAAAAAGACGAAATCGCGCTCAGCATTCAAAATTACGAAGCACGCATTGCCGAATCCGGCATGAGTGAAGAAGCAGCCACACGCGCCAAAGAAGAACTCAAACGCCTCAGCGTCCTTGCGCCCGAATCAAGCGAAACCAATATCATCCGTACTTACCTCGATTGGCTGTGTGATTTGCCTTGGAACAAGGCCACTGAAGACAGTCTCGACCTCAAATATGCCGAAAAAGTCCTCGAAACCGACCACTTCGGCCTCGATGATATCAAACAACGCATATTAGAATTCCTGGCTGTGCGCAAACTCAAGCCCGATCATCAAGGCCAAATCATTTGCTTCCTCGGCCCTCCGGGTGTCGGTAAAACGAGCTTGGCACGTTCCATTAACCGCGCATTGAAACGCAAATTCTTTGGTTTTTCCTTGGGCGGACTCAAAGATGAAGCCGAAATTCGCGGCCATCGCCGCACTTATATCGGCGCCATGCCCGGCAAAATCTTGCAGGGTATTAAACGCGTCGGTGTGCGCAATCCCGTGTTTGTTTTAGACGAAATCGACAAACTCGGCAGCGACTGGCGCGGCGACCCCTCCAGTGCTATGCTCGAAGTCCTCGATCCTTCCCAAAATCACGCCTTTAACGACCATTATTTGGATGTTTGCTTCGACTTGTCCGATGTCATGTTCATTGCAACGGCCAACGATGCTTCCACCATTCCTCGTCCGCTGCTCGACCGTATGGAAATCATCGAACTTTCGGGCTACATTGACGAAGAAAAATTCCAGATTGCTCGCCGTCACATCATTCCCAAAAAGATTGAAGAACACGGCATGACCAAAGAACAGATGCAATTCACGCCAAACGGCCTGAAACGCATCATTCGCAGCTATACTCGCGAGGCCGGTGTCCGCGATCTCGAACGTCAGATTGCAAAAGTTTGCCGTAAAAACGCGCGTAAAATTGCTTCCGACGAAGCCCCCGTGGCACGTATCACGCCCGATAATGTGGCCGATTTTCTCGGTTCGCCGATTTTTACAGACGAAGTCATCAGCCGCGGCCTGCTGCCCGGCGTGGCCGTAGGTCTGGCTTGGACGCAGTTCGGCGGCGAAATCCTGTTCATCGAAACGACCAAAATGCCCGGCGTAGGACAGCTCAAACTCACGGGTCAGCTTGGCGAAGTCATGAGCGAATCCGTCCAAATCGCGTTCAGCTTTATCCGGGCTAATATGGATATGCTCAACGTCAATGAGGAAATGTTCCCGAAATTCGATTTCCACGTCCATTTCCCGGCCGGCGCCGTCCCCAAAGACGGTCCCAGCGCAGGCATCACCATTACGACAAGCATTCTGTCCCTGCTGCTCAACACGCCAATCCCCGAACGCCTGGCCATGACCGGCGAAATCACCCTGACCGGCAACGTCCTGCCCGTCGGCGGCATTAAAGAAAAAGTTATCGCCGCCAAACGCGCCGGCGCGCGCACACTCATCATGTGTACAAAAAACCGCCGCGACGTCGACGAACTGGCCAGCTACATCAAAGAAGGACTCACCTTCTTCTTCGCCGATCACTATAAAGAAGTCTTCAACTTCATCTTCAAAAAACGATGCGTCGTTGACTTGAACAATGTACCCAAAAACGTCCTCTACACACCGAAAGGCAGCAGCAAAGATGCCGCCATCAGCGCCGGTACCGAAGACGAACCCCAAAATGAAGTAGAAAAGATCGAAAAACCAAAATCACGCCGAACTTCAAAGAAAAAAGAGTCTTAATCTGTTCTTTGTTTCATCATCTTGAACAGGGGGCCAAGCCCCCTGCGGCGCTATTTGCGCGGCGTATGGAGCAACGCGACATAGCCAGCGCAACGCAAGGCGTATGGCGGCCCTTAAAGGCCGGCATAGCCGCGCGCCAATACGCGCCTACCCCCAAATGCGGGGACACCCCGCAACGCCCCGTATCCTCCCCTTCGTTTGAAAACTTTGCATTTGTACTTCTCTTAAAAAGTGATCCTGCAATGAAAAAACATATCCTCATTCCAGCTGCCAGTATTCTGCTCTCACTCGCGATTTCCGCCTGTACACAATCCCCCGAAGATGTCCGCGCATGGATGAAAGATAAACGCGCACCCACGAAACTGGCCGAATTCATCTATAATGAACGCAATCCCGTCGAATCCAAAATTGAAGCCGTCATGGTGCTGACCGAGCGCAATAATACCCCCGACCTCGAAACCATCTTGAGCAAAAACCTCAAAAATGATGAGCTGAATAAAATCGTCGCCGGCAGCATCGAACGCATGCATAACCTGCTGGAAGAACGCCCCAATTCCGGTTACGAAACTCGCGTTAAAGATGCCGCCTATTATCTGCTCAAACTCGAAATCAACGACGAAAACCGAAATAATCTGATGGTTTTTATTCGTAATTGGCTCGACAGCGACTACTTTTTTATCCCCATTGAAAAAGCCGGCCGCGTCGAACACAAACGACTGTTCGAACTCCTCGGAACAGATTCGTTGCCCATCTATCAAAAAGCCATTGAAAGAATATTAGGCAACCTCGAAGAAGCCCTCACCAAAGAAGCTGCCGCCGAAGCCCAGAAAAAGGCTGAAGGCAAGAAATATCGCGTACTCAAACGCCCAAGCGATACCCATACCGCTACGCTTTCGACAACACTCCAAAACCTCGAAGCCTTAAAACTGCCCGGTGCCGACGATATGGTCGCCGATATGTTCATCTCACGTATCGAAGCACAATATCCCAATATGCCCCGCGCCTTTGTCCTGCCGTTTGCCAGCAATACTTCGGAAAAATTATTGCCTTTGGCTAAACGTATCGTGACAGACCCCGAATATAAAAATGAAACCCTGAACTATTATAAAGACGTCATGATGGCGACTTACTACCGCAAGATTCAGAAAAAAGCCGGTGCCGAAATCTGCGTCGATATCGTTCAGAATGACAAAACTGGTTATCTGCGCTGGGATTGTATGGAAATCCTGACGGAAAATCGAGGTCCCGATGGTTTTGCTACGCTGATCCAAGACTTACCTAAAGATTACGCACAACTCAAAACCCCCGAAGATCACCCCACCTTGCTTGCGTCACCTTCCATGACATTTTGGAATTCCCTGCGCGTGTACTGCACACACTTGCCCACTATGCTCAACAATCAGGTGCCGCTCGAAGTGTTCCGTAAATTGTCAAAAGAAGGTAACGTCGTCACGCGTATGCTTTCCATGGCATGCCTCTCAACACTGGGAGAAGAAGCCGACGTTGCCCTGCTGACCAGTATGGCTAACGATAAAACCGATATCAAAGAATACGGCATGCAAGTCGTCAATTTGGGACAACTTTCAAACTTCTCCGGCGCTTTGCTCGAAAAACGTCTGCTCAACGCCAAACTCGAAGCCGAAAAGAAAGCTAAAGAAGAAGCCGAAAAGAAAGCTAAAGAAGAAGCCGATAAAAAAGCTAAAGAAGCTGGCGCTGATGCCGCAGCTGATGCCACAAAACCCGCTGATGCCGCCGCAGCTGATGCCGCAAAACCCGCAGATGCCGCCGCAGATGCCGCAAAACCCGCAGATGCCGCCGCACCTGCCGCCGCTAACTAAAACGATAAAATCATGGAACATTGCATTGGCATACTTGGTGCCGGTGCCTGGGGCACCGCACTTGCCCGTCATCTTTGCGTAAAGCACGGACGCGCACGACTTTGGGCCTACGAACCCGAAGTCGCACACGAAATCAATACACAGCACATCAACACAAAGTTTTTGCCGGGTATCGCATTGCCCGAAACCTTGGAAGCCACCAGCGATTTGCAAGCGTTTGCCGACGGTTTGACGCTCATGCTTATCGTCGTGCCCAGCCATGTGCTGCGTTCGATTTTGAACCAGCTTGCGCCATATCTTAAACCCGGTTTGCCCATCATTTGCGCATCCAAAGGCATCGAAAACGAAACTTTAATGCCGATGAGCGATGTCATCGAGTCTGTTTTAGGCCCATGGGCTCACGGGAAAGCTTGCTATTTGTCCGGGCCCTCGTTTGCACTTGACGTGGCTCACGGCCGTGCCACATCCGTCAGTTTGGCCGGCTACGACCGCGATTTATGCATGCAACTCCAGAAACTCGTCAGCAACGACTGTTTCCGCGCCTATACAACCACCGATGTCTTAGGCGTTGAATTGGGCGGTTCACTCAAGAATGTCATGGCCATTGCCGCCGGCGCCGTCGCCGGTTTGGGCATCGGACACAATGCCGCCGCAGCTATCGTCACCCGAGGATTGGCAGAAATGACAAGACTTTGTGTCAAACTCGGCGGCGAAGCACTGACTCTGTCCGGACTCAGCGGCTTGGGCGATCTCGTGCTGACCTGCTACGGCGAACTCTCAAGAAACCGCGATTTGGGCTATCGCCTCGGCAAAGGCGAATCCTTCGACGACATTCAACGTACTCGCGTGACCGTCGCTGAAGGCGTCAAAACCGCACGCAGTGCCTACATGCTGGCACAAAAATTCGACGTCGATATGCCTATCGTCCAACGCGTTTACGAAGGACTTTACGAAGGAAAATCCCCAAAAACCGTCGTCCACGAACTCATGGCACGTGAGCTCAAACACGAACTCGAATTTTCCATTCGATAAAAAAATCTTTGTTCGACCTCTACCCGTCTAACCTACGAAAAAATGCCACATATTGCAGGATTCCAAAGAAGCTCAACTCCTTTGGGAGGTCCGGGACAAAAACCCCGATGTGGTGTGGGGCAAAGCCACACTCATAAAAAAGTCGTGGGGCAAAGCCACACAAAACAAAAACTTTATCTCGCATAGGACGCTGTGATGAAAACGCATAAATTAATGACAACTGCAGCTTTGATTTCAACCTTTGCTTTGATGGGCTGCGATAAGGCCAATGATTTAATCGGTGATTTGATCGGCGATATGACCGAACGCCGTTCATCCAGCAATTCTGGCGATGATGACGGCAATGATGAACGCAAACAGGGATTCATTGTCGATGAAGAAGGCACCGCAAGACTGCTGCCGCCCGATGACTTGCAGCAACGCAAAGGTGTGCCCGTTTCGACAACAGAACTGGCCACCGGCGGTGCTTCCGGCACCATACCCGGTAAAAGCTGGGTCTATGGCAAACCCAAAGACAACGGAGCTTTTCTCGTTTCATCAGCCAGTAAACCGGGAACGATTGGCGGCGATATGATTCGACGCATCGATCTCGGATCAATTAAAGAACACGATTATGATCCGGATCAAAAAGGTCCTCAAGGCGCTTATATCTATGTGCCAGATTCCATGCGAGAAGCTGTACCGGCCAAATACGTAGACTCGGAAGGATTGTTTAAAGGTACGATTTGCGCCATGGTGCCCGGACCCAATAAAACAATCGTAGCTTTAGGCAACGGTACCGAAGGCGGCGTCGGATTTGTCATCAATCCTTATGAAGATGCCACTGCTTTCACACCACTCCAGGCCATTAAATTCCCATACTCAAGCAACCCCTGCCGCGGTGTCTATTCCGAAGACCTTAAAAAACTATTCGTCATCGATGTAACACGCACGGACTCAAAAGGCGGTCAAGAAGGCGTCTTTGTCGCCGATATCTACAATGATAACCGAGGTTCCACAGCTTCACTCTATACCTTCGATACCAAATACCGCATCAATTCCCATACCTTGAACAATTTCATGGGCATTGAGCTTTATAAAGATGCCCTGTATCTGCTCTCTGGTAATGGCCGCTTTGATTCCGAATGGGATACTGTGATCTATCGCGTGCCTTTGAATACTGCCGGCGAACCTCTATTTGAAAATCTCAAATATACGCGAACCTATAACCCCATTGTCCGTACCTATGGCTGCAATATCAGCTCATGGAACATCGGTGCCATCGCCGTTGTCGAGCATGACGATAAACCCGTTTTGCTCACAACAGGCACAACTTCATTGATCGCTTGGGATATTTCAGACGGTGATTTCAAAAAACTCGATCTGAACAGCAAAAAACCCGGCGTTCAGGCACTTAACCTTGAAGATAATGGTCAAGGCGGCCTCAAGCTTTCTTATGATCCCGCCGGTAAAACCATTTTCCAGCTGCCGCATTGCCGATCAAACCAAAATAAAGTCAAAATTGGCAACGGCGATGATATGCTGGCATTCAATATTTCATCGTTAAGCATCGATGGACTCAAAGCTCAAGATCCCATCGATATCGGCTACCGCGAATTGCTGACCTCCCTAAAAAATGCTGCTTACCGTCCGATTATCAATATGACTTTGCGCGATTTTGCTGTAGGCCCCAAACATATCGGTGTTCTCGGCCTCTCGGCATCCAATCAATCTGGACTCGGCGCCGGCGGCGATGTCATCATTGTCGATCGCAGCAAAAAAACAAATATCGCGTTTAATAAAGCCTCAGATATGCGCCGTGCCCATGAACTCAAATATGGCTTTAAACTCGCCAAAGGTGACCCCAAATTTGATGGCGTCGAACTCAATTCACATGCCATGATGTGGATTCCTTAAACATCATCGTGTTCGACACATCATTGTGGCATTTTTATCACACACAAAAAAACCGGCTTTTCAGCCGGTTTTTTTGTGTAAATGACCTAAAGTCAAAAATTAATAGCAATCGACACCATAAGCATCACAGCCATAACTGCATGAATATGAGTCTACGGGTCTCCAGTAATCATAGCTCGTATTGGTTTCAGAGCACTCATAAAAATACTTGATACCGTCATAGCATCGCGTAAGAGTCACACCATAATACAAATCATCATATTCACAGATATCACCGCCGTATTCATCATAGTCAGGAATCACACAATCGGCCGTGTCATAACCTTTCTTAAATTCGACACAAGTAGAACCGCCGGTACAAGTGTTCGCATATTGCTCAATGCCATCAATGCACCAAACCGGTGTATCGCCAACACAATATTCATCAAACGAATTGGGATTGCAGGGAATGACATCGGGAACACATTCGGCTGTGTTAGGAAAACCTATATATTCAGCACACGTATAACCAGAACCGCAATAGCTGGTCACGATTTCACCGCCAATACATTGAACGGTTTCTCCATAGCTGGTGCAATATTCATCAAAAGTACTTGAACTGCATTCATCTACATCAACCACAAAACACGCAGAAGTCAAACCCACGCCAAGAAAACACATCGTAAAAAGTGCAAATAATTTCTTCATAGTCACGCTCCCAAGGATAATACTTTGTCCAAAAACGCTATGATTCATAAAAAAAGAATCACACATAAATTAGCACATATTATACCAACTTGGTAAATTTCTACATTGTAGGTTCCAAGGAGCTCAACACCCTTGGTGAGGTTTAGAGGCAAAGCACCAATGGGGTTTGCTCAGCCATAGCGTGAGTGATAATATTGACCCAACAATGTAGCGTTTTCTATTATCTTAAAAATGCATCACAAAAGAGGTGAGTATGAATCGCAGATTATTATTCATGGCTTTAGGTACATTGGCTGTTTCATGTTTGGCTTGCGAAGATGAAAAAAACAATCTTGGAACTTGCACACCAGGCTGCATGGATGAATACATGTTGGTGACATGCTCAGCGGATGGCCAGGAAAACATGCAAATGTGCCAATACGGATGCCAGAATAATGCATGTATTACGCACAACACACCTGACCCCGAACCAGATGACACATCAAAGCCCGATCCCAATGGCGACGACGACAACGATAACATCCCCAATGGCATTGAAACAGATTCATGCCTTGCCTATGACAACGATGATACCGACAATGACGGTGTCAAAGATGCTGATGAAGATTTGAATCGAAACGGCAGCTTTGAACCAGAATTGGGCGAAACTGACCCATGCAACAACAAAAGTTATGACAAAGACGATGATGCAAATGTCAAAAAACTGGTCTGTAAGGGTCAGGAAATGCTGTCAGGAAAAACCATAGAACTCGAAGAATTCACACTCATTCCCTTCGAAAATGCCGAATACCGTGATTCCGATCACCATGTGGCATTCCGCCATGAAAACCTTCAAGCCGTCGGCTTCTATGGCGTATCTCAAGGCTTCAGCATGGATGATATCTTGCAAAATGCCTTGCCCCAAAACAAATATGTGACGGAATCTTCCTACATCAACGCCATTCCGCGCAAATCTTGGCTCAAAAATAATGTCTATGACAAATCCCTTCAAGGCCTGCCGGATCACGTCATCGATCGATATAAAGTCACCATCGACATGGAAGGCATTCAAACTCTTGAAGATTTACAAGACCTCATCGCTCGCAAGTTATTCGGCCCCATCGTCGTCTTCGATAAAAACGATAAAACACGCTGTGAATCCAAAACCGAAAACAATCGAAAAGCCATTCTATACCTCTCACGAACAGCTTACTCGGGAAACAATGGCAACATGTACCTCTACAGCGGTGCACTGACTTGCAGAGATCATTTGACAAACAATTTTTCTATGCCCATCGCCAATATCATGGATGACAGCATCTCCGGCGTCATGGCTGCACCCAAAGGTGTCTCCAAAAATCAATCCTATAAAGCCTTTGATAACTTTGTCTGCCAGGCAGAAACTTTTTCCATGACTTCCGGAGCTGTCGATTTTCTCTGGGTCATCGACAACTCAGGATCCATGGGCGATGAACTAAGCTTGCTGGCCGATACCGTTGATCAAGTCGCGGAACGACTCGATAATTCAGGTATCGATTACCGATTTGCCGTCACTACAACAGATGCTTATCTCATCGACGAACAAGGCATCGAAGAAAACAAAGAATACAGCTACGATGTCAGAAATGATGTCACCTATATGCCCTATAACGAAAATTATCAGCCAAATAGACACGCTTATATTAACGGTTTGGGCATCAGAACAACGCAATATACACTCCCATGCATGTTCGGACGCGATCACCTCAATGTCCTCAAAAATAATATCAAAAAATACAGTGCCAATGACAACAGCAGTGCATGCCCACATAACCTGAATATCTGCGGAAAAGGCTACGAAGATGGCTTCAAAAGCGGTGCTCTCACACTCGAAAGACTCTCTCTAAACATTGATGACCCCAAACCCGCAGACATCTCACAAACATGGTGGGACAGTTTTATTCAAATTAAAAAACATCTCGCCTATCAACACTACTTTGACACATCGCTTTGCTCGGAAAATGAAACAGATATGCAATGCACAAATCTGCTTCAAGCCTGCCAAACACGCCCGAATGCCCTGAAATATATCATTTTTGTCTCCGACGAAGATTCACGCCAATTCAAAGAAGATGCCATCGTCAGCCCGCATGAAACACACCTCAACGGATGCCTGACAGGCTACAAACTCGAAGTCACAGACACCGGCGATATGTACAGCATGATGACAGGCGTTTATGCCGAAGGCAAAAACTGCAATCCATCACTCAAAGATTACAAAGAACGCCTCTCCGAATGGCTGAAAAATAACAACAGTACCTCAACACTCGAAAACATGTCACTCGTCGAGATCAAAGCCGCATACCCCGAATATTACGACATGCTCTCCTATTACATGGAACAATACCGCAAATACGGTGGCACACAATCTGTCGCCGCCTTCGCACTCGTCGGCGACGCCGGCTCCAAAAACGGCACAGGATTCTGCCGACCACTCGCGACATGCTCCGAAACTGACTGCACCAAATATTCCGATAATGTCTGCATAAAATGCGGAGAAAATGACGATAAATGGAATTATCACGACGCTCAGGCCACAGATGGCGCAGATTTCGGCCTTTCCTACATCCATTTGGCACGCTTCCTCAGCACCGTTTACAGAGACGAAAACGGCATCATTCGCACAGACGGCAAAGAAGGCGGATATGCCAGCATCTGCAACAACGATTATGACATCTCTGTCGATAGCATCTTCACAGATTTAACCAGCAGAATTTCACCTATCACGCTCAAAGGCTACCCCATTCCCACCACGATTCACGTAGCCATCATTCAAAATGGAAAAGCCGTCGAAATCAAACGCGACACAGGCTGGCGTTACGATGCCATCGAAAATGCGGTCATCCTTAACGATATCAAAAATGTGAGCGATAACGCCAAACTTGCCGTCTCATACAACATTTGGACATTTGCCAAATAACCTCAAAATTGGCATAAAATTCAAAAAACCGCCGTATTTTTGCATTTCGGCGGTTTTTTTGTATTCTTTAAAAACGCGTCTATGCCGGCTTCGCCAGCATACGCCGCGCATGGGCCGCGCTATTTCGGCTCCGCCGAAATACGCACTGCCATCTGATGTGTTCTATCTATATCAAGGCTCCGCCCCAATCCCCATCGGGGCTTCGTTGGGGCTTCGTTGGGGCTTCGTTGGGGCTCCGCCCCAAACCCCGCCAAGGGGCTGAGCCCCTTGGAACCCGCAATGAGGAGGGAGCGTGCTAACGCACGTGACCGACTGGAACGACGA
>JAGBXG010000536.1 GCA_017629415.1 Pseudomonadota bacterium
AAGAATCCTTCCCGGCGTGCGGCTTCGAGGTAAGCGCGAGCATGTTGCGAAGCAGAGCGATCGGCAACAGCAATGCCGTCGAGATGGGCATTGCGTGCGGCTTCGATCAATACATCAAGACCAAAGGTGGCATTTTCTGTGGCCTGAGAGTAAGTAAAAACATCGATAAGCATAAGTCATATCCTTTTGATATCATGAAAACAGCTTAAACTGTTGAAAGCTTGACATGCGACATGGGACGTCACAAAAAAAACAGTCATCCATGATACCACATTATCCGACATTCTGCACGTGATGATATCGGATTAAAATATTCATAAAATGTTCAGTAGAATTACAACGTAAATTTGAGGTAAACGGCGAACACAAAATTTGACGGCGTGCGTATTGCCCCCGGATAAACAAGGTGGATGCAGGGCCTTTGAGAAAAGGTCAGGGCTTTTTTCGCCTCTGACACAGGCTGTTTAATGGGGGGCAATAGCGAGCCGAGCCGGGCGTATCGCGTTAGCGATAGCACGGCAAAAGAATAAATTTCCCTTAAATTTCAATCCATTAAAACACAACTTTTCCTCACTTTACCATCAGACATCGCATTATGAAATTTACCCGTATCTTCACATCAGGGCTTTCTCATCCGCTTGAAGGCATCACATTTGAGACACGCACAAGCCAGCTCAGAAACATGGATGGCACCTCGGGTTCCTCTGAAATTACGCTCAAAGTGCCTTCCGACTGGTCGCAGATGGCGTCCGATATTCTTGCACAAAAATACATCAGAAAAGCCGATATTCCGGCAGCCACACGTCATATCGACGAGCCAGGCATAGAGGAATGGCTTTGTCCAAGTGTGCCCGATGAAATCATTTTAAATTCCATGGATGAAGATGCGCGTTTTGGCTGGGAAACGGATGCGCGTCAGGTGTTTCACCGCATTGCAGGCTGCTGGGCTTACTGGGGCGTTAAATCGGGCACTTTCGATAATACACAGGCCAAGATATTTTATGATGAAATGGTCTATCTGCTTGCTCATCAGATGGCCGCACCGAATTCACCGCAGTGGTTTAATACCGGGCTGAACTGGGCTTACGGCATCAGCCGCCCGCAGAAAGGACATTTTCGTGTCGATCCGGATACACGCAAGCTGGAAGAAGTCTATGATCCTTATGCCTATCCACAGGCACATGCGTGTTTTATTCAGTCCGTAGAAGACGATTTGTGCGGCCGCGACGGCATTATGGATTTGTGGCTCAAAGAAGCCCGTCTGTTCAAATTCGGATCGGGCACGGGCTCGAATTTCAGCCACATCAGAGGCGTCGATGAGCCGCTGTCATGCGGAGGCAAATCGTCAGGTCTGCTGAGCTTTCTGCAAATCGGCGATGCCGCGGCAGGCGCCATCAAATCAGGCGGAACCACACGGCGCGCAGCCAAAATGGTATGTCTCGATGCCGATCATCCCGATATCGAATCGTTCGTCAATTGGAAACGGACTGAGGAAGAAAAAGTTGCCGCTCTGGTGGCTGGATCACAAATTACCCATAAATATGTCAACAAACTCAAGGCCTCTGTTGAAGCACAACGCGACATGCTTGGACAGGATGCTGCCGACCCGCACAAAAATAAAGCCTTGCGAAGCACATTGCGCGAAGCTGTCGATGCCGGCGTCCCCGATGCCATGCTTTACCGCACATTGCTTGCGTTGAAAGCCGGCACGCCGCAGCCTGAAGTGGCAACCTTTGATGCCACCTGGGAAGGCAATGCTTATCAAAGTGTCGGCGGCCAAAATGCCAACAACTCCGTCCGTCTGAACGCAACTTTTATGACCGCCCTCGAAAATGACGGCCTCTGGAGCCTCACGCGCCGTACAGACGGCAGTATTGCGCGTACGGTTCGCGCCCGCGATCTCTGGAATGATATCGCGTACAATGCCTGGGCATGCGCAGATCCCGGCCTCCAATTCGATACCACGATCAATGATTGGCATACCTGCCCCAAATCAGGCCCCATCCGTGCCAGCAATCCTTGCTCTGAATTCATGTTCCTCGACGATTCGGCATGCAATCTGGCTTCTATCAACCTCGTCAAGTTCCTGAATGACGACGGAACATTTGATGCCGAGAAATTTGAAGCGGCTGTGCGTCTTTACGCCGTTGCACTCGATATTACGGTCACAATGGCGCAATATCCCAGCGCACAAATTGCGCAAAAAAGCTTTGATTTCAGACCCCTCGGCCTTGGATTTGCCAACCTTGGCTCATTGGTGATGCGCATGGGACTGCCTTATGACTCTCCTCGCGCGCGCGCCATGGCCGCCGTCATTTCAAGTATCACCACAGGCGTATGCTACCGCACAAGCGCCGAAATGGCACACAAACTTGGGACATTCGATGCGTATGCCATCAATGCCGATGACATGCTTCGCGTCATCCGCAATCATCGTCATGCCACCTATAACGCGCCACGCGATGCCTACGAAGGTCTGAGCGTACCGCCTTCCCTGCCGCCCGAATCCGCTTACGTCCGTCCCTTGCTTGAACGCGCTCGTACCATCTGGGATGACGTCATAAAACTGGGGACTGAGTATGGTTTCAGAAATGCTCAGGTCACATGCCTTGCCCCCACCGGAACCATCGGTTTGCTCATGGACTGTGACACCACCGGCGTTGAACCCGATTTCGCTCTCGTCAAATTTAAAAAACTCGTCGGCGGCGGCTATTTCCGCATTATCAATACCGCAATTCCGCAAGCTCTGACGCGCCTGGGTTATACACAGGCACAAATTGACGACATCGGCCACCATATTCTCGGACACGGCACGCTCCAGGATGCCCCCGGCGTTCACCCCGAAGCCCTGCGAATGCTCGGTTTTGACTCAGCTGCCCTTGAAAACATCCAGCGCGCTGTAGCCTCTGCTTTCGACATCCATTTTGCAATAACACCGGCCGTTGTGGGGCTCGATTTCTGCCGCACACGCCTAAAAGTCCCCGAATCGGAACTCAATAACCCTGCTTTCGACCTGCTGTCATATCTCGGTTTTACCCCAAGCCAGATTTCTCAAGCCAATCGCTACGCATTCGGCACCATGACGATTGAAGGCGCACCGCATCTCAATCCCGAACATCTGCCCGTCTTTGACTGCGCCAATCGCTGCGGCGAACTTGGAACACGATTCATCCCGGCCATGGCACATGTGACAATGATGGCTGCCATTCAGCCGATGATTTCAGGGGCCATTTCCAAAACCATCAATTTCCCCGGCGATGCCGTTGTCAGCGATATCGAACACGTACACCGTGAATCTTATCGCCTGGGACTCAAAGCCATCGCCATTTACCGCGACGGTTCCAAACTGTCACAGCCACTCAATTCAACCAAAATCTTTGATTTCGAAAACCTGGAAGACGAAACCGAATCCGCAGCACAATCCGCCGCAATCCAAAACGATAATCCCAACGGAGCACCCCATGCCAACCGCCGAAAATTGCCTTCACGGCGAAGCGGTTACACACAAAAAGCATCGCTCAACCAAAATAATATCTACCTCCGAACCGGCGAATATGCAGACGGTTCCCTGGGCGAAATTTTCATCGATATGCACAAAGAAGGTGCCGCCTTCCGAAGCCTCATGAACTGCTTTGCCATTGCCGTCAGCCTGGGCCTTCAGCATGGCGTACCCCTCGAAGAATATGTCGATGCCTTCGTCTTTACGCGCTTCGAACCATCAGGACCGGTCGCCGGACACTCCACCATCAAATTCGCCACGTCAATCATCGACTATATTTTCCGCGAACTTGGCATCACCTACCTCGGCAAGACCGAACTCGTTCACGTCAACCCCGACGATTTGCCGCCAAACGAGGAAGAAAGCGAATTCAGTGTCCCCTATCTGCCCGGTTTTGAAGGCCGAAGAACACCACATCACGTATCCCCATCCGCACCGACAGCACCAACACCTGTCACACACGCTACAGCTCGCCCTGCCACCAACACTCGCGATATCCGCTCCATCGCGCGGCTCAAAGGCTATGAAGGCGATCCATGCCCAGAATGCGGCAATTTCACCATGCTCCGAAACGGCACTTGCCTCAAATGCGACAGCTGCGGTGCCACCAGCGGATGCAGCTAATCGTTTCAAACATACTTTTTCTGCCTGAACGCGGCTATGGCTGACGCCATACGCCGCGAATTGACCGCCGCTATGGCTGACGCCATACGCGGCGGTTTTTGTATATGCATAGAATCCAAATCTAGATACATATCAATTCATGCGAATCCTCAAAACTTGTGGTATGTTCTTGCACTTAAATGACTTTTATCCAAAGTCTCAAACTCTCTCACAAAAGGAAAACATATGAATCATAAAATATTATGGGGATTTCTAGGCGCATCATTATGGCTGACTGCTTGCGGACCAGCCATGGTCTACCAAGATCCTGTCAGCGGAAGCTGGGCTTACTATGCAGCCAAAGACCCCAAAACACAAACCCATCATGAACAAGGCATCGTCTATCTCGGACATGATAAAAAACCACTTACGCCCTCAGAAAAAGAACAAAGATACTATGCCACATCCGGTTTTGTGGACGGCGTCGCCATCATCGCACAATGTACTCAACGATTCGAAGACGGCTCATGCCAAAATATCGATATGGCCGTCATGGATCAAAACGGACGCCTGCTCAACGCCTTCGGTGAGTTTGATTACCCACAACTCATGGTTTCCAACGAATTTCCAGCTAAAATTCTGCACGTAGATTTGACGAATATTCGAGAAATGTTCCCACTATGGCAAGGCATGACAGACCAGGGCGCAGAAAAAACAAGATATATCCTGTTCTATAACGATCGCATGGTCATCAAACAAAATGGAGTCTTCGGCTTCATGGATCGCTCAGGACGTGCCGCCGTCGCCCCAAGATTCCTCGCCGTCAGCGACTTCGATAACGGTGAAGCACGCGTTATCTCAGATGTCGGTATCGGAACTATCGACTTAATCGGACAATTTACACAAGATAAATACGCCTGCATCATTGAAAATAACGATAACCTCAAACGCATCAATATCGGCGGACGCCTGGTCAACTATTCTAAAGATCTGCGTACCAAAACAGGCATGTATATCTCCGATACCCTGCAGTCCTTTACCGCAAACCATCCTCAAGCCGAAGAAATCTGCACAGGCGGCAAATGGGGACTCCTCGATGCCGATAACAACGAAATCGTCCCCGCAGCCTACAGCAGTATTATCAACAGCGAAAATGGAAAATATTTCATGGCCAAAGACGACGAAAAAGATGTCGTCGCCATCTACGATAAACTCGGAAACTTAATCGTTGCCCCCGAATATAAAGCCGCATTCCTCGGAGACTTCTTCTTTGTTGTCCAAAATGCTGACGGCAAATTCGCTCTCATGGACATCAACGGAAAACGTACAACCGAATTTGAATACGAAGAAATCATCAGCAAAACTCGCAAAGATACCATAGGTTCCTACATGCTCAGCGAATATGCTGTCGCTAAAAAAGACGGAAAATGGGGCGTCATAGCACCAGATGGCACCGTCAAAATTCCATTCGAATACGATACCATGGGCCCCGAATCCGAACAAATCATCGCCTATCAACGCGGCTCAAAATGGGGCGCACTCGATATCGATGGCAAAGTCTTCCTCTCACCCATTTATGGTTCCCTCGGCACGTTCGACAATGGACGCGCACCCGCAACACTCGCCGATGAACAAATCTACGTCTATCGAGACGAAAAATCACGCGCCGCATGGCTCGAAAAAGCCAGACTCGAAAAAGAACGACTCGAATACGAAAATCGCCTCGCCGCCGAAGAATCAAGAAAACGCCAAGAACAACTCGCCAGACAACGTCTCGAGGAAGAAAGAAAACAAAGCGCATATATGCTCAACGCAGAACGCGCACGCATTCAAAAAGAAATCGATAGAATCGATGTCCGCATCGAAGTCCTGGAACCCCAATACAACGTCAGCAAAAACGAAAATATGGGCGCTGAACTCGAACAACTGCGGATCGATCGCGAAGCACTCATCCAACAAATCCATGCTCTCGAAAACCCAAACCTGAGATAACATCACGCTTTCATATATCAACTTAATCCTATATTATCTCATATTAATATCACATGAATATATTATATTTAGATTGTCCTATGGGGGCTTCCGGCGATATGATCGTCGGCGCCCTGCTTGAACTTATCCCGAATCAAGATAACTTTATACGCACTTTTAATGCACTCAATATCCATCAGCATGGACTCGGTGCCATACACATGCATGCCGAAACAGCCAAAAGATGCGGCATGCGCGGCACCCATATCACAATGCAGCTCAAACGTGCCCATGCCGCTCATTGGGAAATAGAAGGTGATGCCACACATCATCATGACCATGAGCACCATCATGACCATGAACACCATCATGACCACGTTCACGGCATGACAATGCACGACATGGCACATATTTTAGAGCATTTGAATATCTCTGCCGAAATCAAGAAGCATACCCTTGCTATTTTTGATCTCATTGCACAAGCAGAAAGCCAAGCCCACGGATGCACAGTCGAACAAGTGCATTTTCATGAAGTCGGTCAGCTTGATGCCTTGGCGGATATTTTAGCGGCTTGTATGCTGATAAACGAGCTTTCCCCTGATTGCATCATGACCTCCCCCATTTGCGTTGGTCACGGCACTGTCCAATGCGCCCATGGTATTTTGCCTGTGCCAGCCCCGGCAACCAGCCATATTCTGACGGGTGTCCCCATCTATGCTGGAAATATTGCCGCTGAAATGTGTACTCCTACAGGTGCTGCCATATTACGTCATTTCACGCACCAGTTTGCTCCCATGCCCCACATGACCCCTGAAAGAACAGGCTATGGCTTAGGCACTCGAGATTTTTCATCAGCACCTAACATGATGCGTGCAACTTGGGGCCAACATCAAGACGCACATTCAACTCATGGCTTACAAACTGAAAATCTTGTCGAAATATGCACCAATCTCGATGACATGACCCCGGAACAGATCGCATTTGCCGCCGATACGTTATTGAATGCCGGGGCACTCGATGTTTGGACAACGCCGATCGTCATGAAAAAAGGTCGTTCTGCGCATCAGCTCTCATGCCTTGTCCCAGAGTCTGAAGCTGAAACATTTGTTGTACTCATGCTTAAACACACCGCCACGTTTGGTGTCAGACTTTTCCCATGTCTACGCTATGCATTGCCTCGAGAAATCGTCAGCATCCATACAGAACATGGCCCTGTGCGCCAAAAACAAAGCAAACATCCCGATTTTCCACGCCAAAAATGGGAACATGAAGACTTGGCAAGCATTGCTCGTCAGCTGCACAACATAGAAAGCTGACCGACCCAAAACGCCCCCTAGTGTGGGTTCCAAGGGGCTCTGAGCCCCTTGGCGGGGATTGAGGCGGAGCCCCCCCAAAAGAACTTTACCTATAATTTAAGGCTTGGCAGTAGAAAGTGTGCGTTCCAACGCCGGAGCCGTTGTTGAAACCATACCAAAAGACTGACTGCCCGTACTGGTAATCTGCCTCAAGCTTGGAAGCATCAGATATTTTTGTCCGCGCAGAAGGGTCTGTACGCCTTGTTGTAAAGATTCCGGATTTTGCCAAACTTCATCAGGCAATGTCTTGAGCATTGAAACTGCCACAAAAGGCAAAATCTCATGAACGGCCGGCAGACGATGATAAAGCGCCTGAAACTGCTTATCAAAATCTGCCACATAAACAGCTGCTGCATCCGTATAATCGAGATAAAGTGCTTCATGGAGCGATTTATAACGATGATTGTCTGCAACAGGAGCCCAGGCACTGGAACCGATGCAAGTCGTAAACTTGCGTGTATCCAGTTTGGATTGGGGGGCAGGTGTACCAGGCGTTTTGCACCATAAATTTTCCTGTGCTAAAAAACTTGCTATGCGTTCAGCCGTTTCAATGGATGTCGGAAAATAAACAACATCCGGCGACTGACTGGCGATTTTGTGGGCAATATCGCGCAAATCTGTCTGAGTTTGTGGAAAAGTCACATGAGATACCGCCATGCCGGTTGGCAAACTCGTTTGAAGCTGCTGAACCAAAGTCGTTGCATAAGCATCTTCAGGGCTGACAGCAACCATACGCTGAGCATTTAGGGCAACAATGGTCTGTGCAAGCTGTTCTGCTTCAAGCGTCAAAGCATAAGAAAACTGAAATGCCGCTGAACTCTGTTTTGTAAACTCGTCATTTGGAGAAAATCCAAGCATTACGGTCTGAATCTCAGCCAGATTAGGCACAACCGCCATGCTTTCTTGAATATCAAGCGGCCCAAGAATCAGTCTGGCACCAAGTTTTTGAACCTCTGCCAAAATACCAGGTATCGTTTGAACGTTGGACTGCGTATCGAAAAAGCGCAAGTCAAAAGGCAGCGAACTATGGTGATAAATGCCGGACGCTTGCAGGATTGAACCCAGCATAGCACGTCCCACGCGCCGATCGGTGCCAGAAAGCGGCAAAAGTACAGCGACAACAGGCTGACTGCTGTTGCTGGCTCGGACTAACATCGTACGCAAACGTTCTGCAGATGCACTGTCGCCAATGGCTTCAAGTGCCATAGCGGTTCCGGGAAGCAAAGCCGCAACACAAGCATTATCGTGCATACTGGCACAAGTATTAAGCCTCAGCTGCCCTACCACCGCTGCTTCAAGTGGAAACGTAATGCTTGACTCCAGATTGGCTAATTCAATCGGAGATAATTGCATGGCTGCGTACATGGCTAATGAACGCGTTTCATCGCTGGGAACAGCTTGATAGCTCTGCGCTGCAAGTTTAAGCGCCAGAGCATACTGCCCACTTTGCACAGCATCGCTGGCAGCATCAAAATCAAGCTGAGCTTGCGAACGATCTGGCGCTTGAACGGGATCCGTCACTTGCCACTTGCCCCAGTCTGCCTGCGTTCCCTCCGGCTGAACCGCAGACGGTGCAGTTTCCCCCGTCGATGAAACATCGGTACTGCCTGACGTCACAGAAGACGCTTGCGCTGTACCGCTCACAGACTCCGACGGCTGTACCGCAGATGCCGTGGCATTCTGAACTTTGACACCTTGTATATTCTTGAGCGTACAACCTGAAAACGTCGCTGCACAAAAGCTCAAAACAAAACTACTGACACAAATCTTAGCAAAAGACGAAAACATCATGCGCTTTGATGACTTCATTTAGGGTTTCTTGGCCTGATTTTTCACAGGATAATCCACATTGGGATCGACAACAATGGCGTACTGGCTGTTCCAATAATGATCAAAACTCTTGCTCAGTTCAGCATTCAAAGTTTTGCCATGCGCCAGAAAACCGACATTACGGGATTTATAAAAATAATCGCCGCCCCAATTACTCGTGCCTAACCAGGTATCAGCATCATCCACCACCATGAATTTGGAGTGAATCGTGCGCGAATAAGGCACAAATCCCGTTGAATGCTCTGGAACTTCGATCATACGTGCCTCAAAATTCTCGATCGCTGCCAGCCGTTTGAGGTCTTTCATATTTTTGGGCTTTGTTGACCAATCCGAAACAAGCAGACGAACCTTAACACCGCGCTTGGCCGCCGCAACAAGCGCATCATCGAGTTCCATAAAAGTCGTCTTGTCATAATTCATCGTCGCATAATTCAGCAGCTGAACTGACACCGAAGTCTTAGCCTGGCCAATGAGCGCAATCATTTTGGGCAAATCCCACATATCGGCACAAGGCAAGGTTTTCTGCGGACTGGCCACAAATTCCACATGCATAGACTCTCCTTTATAATCGACATCCGCCGCATGCTGACACGTGGCACTCTGAGCCAGCGGTGTCTCAGGATTTTGAGCCAATGCCCAGTCCATTTCAAAAATCTGTTTCAAAGGTGTCACAAGTGCTTCAGGACGAAGACGTGCCCCCATTTCAGATATCTGTTCTAAAGAACGCCAGTCAAAGTTTTGTGAACCAAAGTACGCTGTTTTCCCATCCACAATAAAATATTTCGAATGCTGAACGCC
This sequence comes from Pseudomonadota bacterium, assembly GCA_017629415.1. The sequence goes on from JAGBXG010000536.1 coordinate 10,057, forward strand.
ACCGCCAGTAATCGCTGGATAATCAATTTCACGCAGTTCAAGCCCGGACAACCCAGACAAAACTTGCGGCAATTCGGCATTGGCATCGCTGTTCATGCGCTTGTCTATAAGAAAACGGACTTTGACACCGCGCTCAAGTGCAGCCTTCAAAGATGCAATCACCTTTTCCAAAGCCGTATCGGGTGCCGTAATCGCATAATAATGTGAAAAATCGATCGTTTCTTTGGCACCATCAATCGCCTCAAGCCAAACCGGGATAACATCTGCAATATGGTCGTTATCTAATGTCGTTTCTTCAGGCCACGATTCAAAAATCATGACATCAGCATTGGCCTGAGCATGGCGCAAAGCATCATCCGCCGCCTTTTTGGGGCATGCCTTAACGTTTTCCACGGCACCTTCTGCCGACACGGCTGCTTCTGACACCGAAGCCTCTGCCGCCACAACTTCAGCCGCATCCGCTGCCGTCGTGTTCTCCATCGTCGTCGGCTGAGATGCACATCCCACCAACAAACACGCCAAAGCCCACATATACCCATATGATTTTGTCATCATTTTCCTCATTTTTCACAAAAGTAAAACCGAACAAGCCTCATTTTCATGCCAACTCGATACGCCGACATCTCTCAAAATTTCTTCTTTTTTTTCTGCCAGGGGGCCAAGCCCCCTGCGGCGCTATTTGCACGCAAATACGCGCCTACCCCCACTGCGGGACACCCGCAACGCCCGTTTTTATGGGGCTCCGCCCCAAACCCCGCCGGGGCGTTGCCCCGAACCCCTCCAAAGGGGCTCAAGCCCCTTTGGAATCCCACAATATAGGGCGGTTTTCGCAACATAAGG
>JAGBXG010000064.1 GCA_017629415.1 Pseudomonadota bacterium
AATGGTGGGGAAGATTGCTTGCATACTCTCCAAGGCAACTTGGCTCTGCGTTTCTCTGCGCAACTGTTCTGTCAAGGACGCAGCAACTTCATAGCGGAGGGCATCGGAAATGATGACATAGATTTTGCTGTCTGAAGGTTTCACCTTTTTCCGATAAAACTCTTCCTGACTGTCCACATCCAGCACGCGCCCGTATTCACGAAGGTTGTCTGCACAGGCATCCGACCAATTATTCCCCAGCCGTATGCCCGAACGGGCATAGGCGGCGCGGCTTGGCGTATGCCGTCAGGCATAGCCAAGCTGTTTCAGGATAAACATCAAAATAAGAATTAGACTTTGAGAGCGACAGTAAAGATGGCACCGCCATCGGGATGGTCGTCTACAGTCAGTTCGGCATTGTATTGGGTGGCGAAATCTTTGACGATAGAAAGGCCGAGACCGAAACCAGGGATGCCCGAGTCGGTTGTGTTAAAACCGCGTTCAAAAGGTTCGAAGATTTGTTTGCGCCAGGCTTTTGGAATGCCTGTGCCTTCGTCGCGAACGGTGAGGATGCAGCGCTCGTCAGCATGTTTGAGCGTAATGTGTACACAGCCCGGACCGCCGTGAGTGAGGGCATTGCGGACCAAGTTGGAAGCCATGTTCGTAAAATCGTTGGCATCGACATGGATTTCCGGCAAATTTTCATCCATGCGAATATCCAGACGTTCCGCATTATCGGGATCGTCCAAGTAGGGCTGAAGCGCATTGCTCAGAGTTTTGCCGATATCGATTGCTTCTAAAGATTTGGGCGCTTTTTGTTGACGCGCTTCAAGGATTTGTTCCGTGAGATTTTCAAGACGCTGAATTTCTTCATTCATGTGCGCAAGAAGCTCATTTTCTTCGGCTTCATCTTTGAAACGGTGCATCAGCAAAGTGTCGGCATACATGCGGATAGAAGTGAGCGGCGTTCGGAGCTCGTGCGAAACTTGGGCAATAAAGTTGGCTTGAGAACGGTTATAACGGTTCTGACGAATGATAAAAACGAGTGCGACAATGGAACCGGCAATGCCCCAGACGGCAAAAACTGTCGTCAGTACGCCAAGGGCGATGTCACCCCCGCTCTCGTGTGAAGCGAGCAAAACAATGCCAGTGACGAGGTTTGCGATGGATGAGAGAAGCGCGCAGGAGGCGATAATCCAGGGGACGCTAGAAGATGTTTTGATGGGAAGTGTGCGTTTCATGGTTCCACTTTGCCAATGGATTTGAGCATCAAGTCAAAGTCGCCGAGGGCTGTGCTGATGACCATGCGGATTGGGGTTTTCATTTCGTCAGTGGCCAGCCAAGCTGTAGCCAGCAGATAAGATTCGACTTGAACTTTGCGTTCGGGTTCAATGTAAACGCCGCTTAAAGCCCCGCGAGGCGCTTGGGCTTCGCTGCGCTCACGCCAGATCTCGTATTTTTGGGCTTCTACAAAACCATCTGGAGTCCAGACATCTTCCTTGGCAACGACTTTTAATTCAATGCGGTTCAAAGTCCAGCCGTCAAACGAATAATTGATATAGCTTTTGCCGACTTCAAGCTGGCGTGCTCGCGTGTGAAAGACCCAAACAATGGAATCCATCGTACCCTCGGGCAAGATGAAATCGCGTTTGACAGTGCGTTCTTTTTGGGTACGCTCCACAGAGGCAATCTGGTCATCATTCCAGAACCAAACATTGTAAGAACGCTCGCGATTATTTTCATCCATGTGCTTGAAGCTGTAAATCGTTTCCCAAGTATCGGGATCGATATAAGCTTCGGCGCGATCGTCAATGCGCGCAAACAAACGAATGATCGATTTTGAAGCGGCTGTGCCGATAATAGGAATATAGCGCGTACCGTCTTCCATTGTGCTTTCATAACCTACTTGAATGATGGCATCTGCGATGGAAGCTTTGGTGGCCACGTGACGCGCATCAAATGTCATGACCTCACCTTGAAACGGAAATACCCCGCGAGACACGTGACGGGGAGAACTCATTGGAGCTTCTTCAATCACAGTCTGAGATGTCGTGGCACATCCCAGGACACTCAAAGATGTCGCCAAAAAAGCTATGGGCAAGATTCGCATGCTCAATTTCCTATTTGATTGGTTTTATTTTTTATTTCTTGGGGCTCCGCCCCAAACCCTGCCGGGGCTTTGCCCCGGACCCCACCAAAGGGGCTGAGCCCCTTTGGAATTCCGCAATGATGGGTGTTTTTCGTGGTTTGGACGGGTACTGGTTGCTGAATTTTGGGGGGCGAAATGGGACCCAGTATCCCATTCCGCCTTGGAACTTTGCACCAAACCCTGCCGTGGTTGTGCCCCGGTGCCTATCCTTTGCAGACGGTTTCGAAGGTTTTGACCATTTTTTTGACGCGTTCGACGTCGACGGGGTTATGGACTTTGCCATCGACTTTGAGGGCGGTACCGACGATAGCGCCTTTAATGAAGCTTGCGTAATTGGCCATGGTTTCAGCTTTGGTACCCGAACCGAGGAGGACGGGACGGCCATCGGCGGCACGGTGAACTTCTTCAAGCGTACGGCGATCGACGGGTTCGCCGGTACCGCTGCCTGTAACGATGACGGCATCTGCGCCGGCGCGGAGCAGGGTATCTTTCGTGGCATCGGTGGCAGAAAGCGGAGCCAAAGGCGTAGCATGCTTGACCAAGATATCGGCCAAAATGGCGATATGATTGGCGCCAAGCTGCTGACGGAAACGCAGAAGCTGATAAGCATCGCCTTCGATAATGCCTTGATCTGTGACGTATGCACCGGTCAAAACGTTGACGCGAATAAAGCGTGCGCCTACGGCAACTGCAATCCCCATGGCGGCAATCGCATCATTGCGCAGGCAGTTGATACCCAGAGCAACATCCGGATAAATGCGGCGTATTTCATGGGCAATGATGGCCATCATTGCGGTATGGTGCGGCGGCATGGGTTGATCTGCCGTGCCCTTGGGGAAAGGTGCCGAACCGAAGTTTTCGATAATAATGGCACGAATACCGCCAGCCACAAGAGCAGAAGCATCTGTCAGGGCAAATTTAATGATATCTTCGAGACTGCGGCCATCATATGCAGGATCGCCGGGAAGTGCGGGAAGATGTACGACACCGATTAAACCTTGAGGTTGCCATTTTTCCATGAATTGACTCCAAATTAGTTTACACCAAATGAACGAATAGAATGGGGTGCTGAAGAGCTTTTTGGCTCGACTTGCCCCAAAACGTTATTAACCAGTACCCGTTTAACCCACGAAAAACACCCCACATTGTGGGATTCCAACGGGGCACAGCCCCTTTGGTAGGGTCCGGGGCAAAGCCCCGGTGGGGTGTGGGGCAAAGCCCCACAAAAAAAGCATTATCAGCGGCCACCTTCGAGTGCCAGGTAGCTCTCGAGGATGACATGGTAATGGGGATCGAATTGTAGCAGTTGATTATCGAGCGGCAATGTCGTCAGCGGTGTGTATTTGAAGGCGGGTGAAAGACCGTCCCAAATGGCGTTCAGGCGACGAATGATGCGCAAAAATTCGGGGAAATAGTCTCCTAAATCTTCGTCATGAGCAATGCCATAAGCAAAGCCTTTGAGTGTTTTTAGGCTATAGCGAACAAAATAGGCCACAAATTGATTGGCTGGTGTCAGTTCATGGCGGACAATGCGGCGGTCAAAAACTTTGAGAAACCGCCATTTTTGACCATGACTGACGAAATGGCTGCGTCTGTCTGTGACGGCAAGCGCGCCGGGTTCATGTGCTGAAGCGCCGAGTAATGATGCCTCCAGAGCTTGAGCTTCCCCCACGCCGACGTAAGGTGTTTCCACTCGAAGCTCGTGCTTTGGGTGGTCGCAAATCCCGCGTAATGCAACCCATAGTGCGGGACGTTCAAAGATTTGTAATAATATTTCGGCTTTGTTTTGCATTTTATGGGGGATTAAAGAACAGATGCGTCAAATCTATTGTGGGTTCCATGGGACTCAGCCCCTTGGCGTATTGTGGAGCAGAGCCCCACAAAAACTCGATACATGGAACGGACAGGGCCTTAGAAGAAGCTTGCCAATCCTGTTTCGAGCAGCTGCCGTGTCATACGGAACACTTTGTCTGCGGTCAGTGGATAGCTGGCGCGATCGCGTCCCATGCGTTTGAGGATGCCCGGCAGCTGACGGCCTTCGAGGATGTCGGCGACGAGTTCGGTTGCGATTTCGTGCAAACGTGCAAAGTCGTGTTCATTGGTGATGGCGAAGGCCAGGAATACGGGCAAAATCGACCCGAGTTTATCTTCACCGCCGCGCAGTTTAGGCAGAATTTTTGAGGCCATGCAGAAATCGCCCTGTTCAGCCCAGGTGCTTTGTGCCTGACCGATATAATCGAGCACTTCGCGGACGGTGCGGTATCCGAAATGCAGGTTTTCGGGGCGCAAAATGCGGTGCATGGTCAGCAGGGCATCGCGCGCATCTTCAAATCCGGGCCAGTCGTGGCAAACGCGCGCATAGTCCATTTCATTGAATTCCATGACAAAGGCGCGATCAAGGACTTTGGGCGAAAACGAGAACGTCGTTTCATCGACGTTGACAGTTCCGATAATCGTGAGATTCGGCGTAAAGGTAATCTTAGGCGGAATCACGCGGTGCCAGTCAGCGCCATTGATGACATCCGACAATGCCACCGGCATTTTCTTGAGCATCATGCCTGAATTGGCTGCCGACAGATAATGGTAAGCCAGTGTCCAGGAACGGTCCATTTTGCCGATATAAAGCTGTTCGTGAACGCTGTCTTCTTTGCCGATTTCGCTTTTTGGCGCGGAAACGGTCCAAAGCGGCCGGTTAAACGGATGCACGGTCGAAAGTTCGCCCATCTTAATATCATCGCCGACGACCGTTGTCGGGCATTCCATCAGGCTTAAAATATCGGCCAGATAATATTCCACGCGAGCCAGGTTGAGCTCATCGAGAATAATGAAATGTCTTGGGGCAGCCGCGCCATAAGCCAAAAACTCGAGGTATGCGTGCATGGCCACCAGGGTTGCGCTCGTTGGATAATACAGGCCGGTCAGCGGATTATAGTAACCCCAAATTTTCTGGGGATCTGTCCAGTCCGGACGCACGGGCAAAAACGCCACGCGGTATTTCATGACATCATTGAGATTCGAACTGGCCAGCACTGCTGCGTCATGGGCGTCTTCCGGGTCGCGGATATCGATATAAGCATTGCCGTCAGAGCCCAAAATGTCGGGCACAATGCCATTCTTGGCCAACGTCACCTTAAACGCCTGTGCTGTTCCTTCACCGCTATACGACAGCCCGGTAAACTTGCCGTCTTCCAGCATGCCTGACGCAATACCGGCTGCAATGCGTCGCGCCAGCTGCGTTTTTCCCGAACCGCTGATGCCCGAAAGCAGCATAAAAGGCTTCGTCACCAGCGCCGTCACCAACGATTGAACCACACCACGTCTTTCTCGAATCATCACACCTCCCAAAAGAGATCACAAAACTGCCATATGATAACATATTTTTCAGATTTTCGGCATCAATCATCAGACTGCATGATATCACTTCAGACTTGTGTGTCTTGAATGCCCGGCTATGCCGCCTGTTGCGGCATACGCCGGGGCCG
>JAGBXG010000008.1 GCA_017629415.1 Pseudomonadota bacterium
TAAAGATGCCTTTTGTTTATGTGCAAAATGCGGCAAACTGTTATGTGAAAAATGCGAGATGACGGTTTCAGGCCGCCGTTATTGCGAGACATGCTTGATAGAGGATGACGGTTTGCGCGTCTCGTTCGAAGAACAATTCTTCAAATCGCGTCAAAAAACAGCCGAAGAAGAGGAGCAAATCGAATGGAAAGCCCCTAAAAACATTCGAGAAATCCCGGTTGCGATTTTAAATATGATGTCGAACAGTCAACGGTTCTTTAAGACTGCCAAAGACAGTTCATTTTTCGCGACTTTTATTACGGCTTATATTGCGTTACTGCCCCAGGGGGTTTATCTGTACCTTGAACAGCTTAAAGACCTCATTCCTCAACACCCCGAGAAGCTTCAGCCTTATTTAGAGCAAATAAGCAATTTTTCGGACATATCGTTGATAGGCATTGCGTGTGCTGTAACGCTGATTCGTTTACTGATCTTGGATATATTGTATTTTATCTGCATTCGCATTTTTACCAAATCCCAATTGAATTTTAAGCAAACGGCTTCTGTATTGCATTTCTGCCTATGTCCGATGCTTTTATGCGTACTTGGTCAAATGGCCCATTCGGATATTATCACCATCATACCGGCTTGCCTGATGGTGATATATGCGACAACGGCAACTCGCGTGTCAACGCAATGCACCACGCTTCAGGGAATGGGGGCCATGCTGAGTTTTTTGTTTATCTCCATGGATTTTCTCATCATCAATCAAATGACGTATTAATGCCACAATGATGCCAATACGCGGGACAAGCTTGCCACACGATATACGCAAAGTTCTTTTGGGGCATTGCCACACATCCCGATTTTTTGTGGGGCTCTGCCCCACACCCCGCCAAGGGGCTGAGCCCCTTGGAACCCACAATATTGAGCGTTTTTTCGTAAGTTAGCTAAGCATAATTATGGCACATCAATTTTTTTCAGGATGGTTTCGATAATGTCGACGGGCGTGATGTTATCGGCTTCGGCTTCGTAAGTCAGTGCGATGCGGTGCTGAAGGACATCAAACGCAATTTTTTGGATATCATCGGGCGTGACAAAAGCACGCATATCCATAAATGCCAAGGCTTTAGCGGCACTGGCAAGTGAAAGCGTGGCACGCGGACTTGCGCCTCTGGCGATACATCTTTTGATGCCAGACAAGCCGAACATTTCGGGTTTTCGGGTCGCATAAACCAGATTGACGATATAATTCTGTACGCGTTCATCGATGTAAATCGATTCGACATGGGTGGCGGCCGTGATCATATGGGAAGCCGTTGTCACGGGATTGATGACCGTTTGTACGGGGGATGTCATACGGTTCAGAATGATTTTTTCTTCATCAAGTGTCGGATAATCGACAATCACTTTGAGCATGAAGCGGTCAACCTGTGCCTCAGGCAAAGGCTAGGTACCTTCTTGATCGATGGGGTTTTGTGTGGCTACGACGAGGAAAGGGCGAGGCAGCAAATAAGTTTCATCCCCGATCGTGACTTGTTTTTCCTGCATTGCTTCGAGCAAGGCGGACTGAACTTTGGCGGGTGCACGGTTAATTTCATCGGCCAAGACGAGATTGGCAAAAATGGGCCCCTTTTTGGCATAGAATGTCCCGTTATCTTGGCGGTATGCCAGTGAACCAACGAGGTCTGCAGGCAGCAAATCGGGGGTGAACTGGATGCGTTTGAACTGGCAATCCACGACTTTAGCAATGGTATTGCACAGCAAGGTTTTAGCCAA
>JAGBXG010000065.1 GCA_017629415.1 Pseudomonadota bacterium
AGCCCCCCACAGCGCTATGCGCCCAAGCAAAGCTTGGGCGGCATACGCGCCTCCCCCCTATGCGGGGACACCCCGCAACGCCCCGAGCATCCTCATGTTTTAAGCGGAAACCTCATTTTTCAGTTTGTATCTTTTATTTTCACAAAACGACCACTTTTTGATAATATATATAATCATACGAGACTCTATAATTTACAAACTTCTCAAATAATTATATCATATATTAGGTTTTGAGTTTTTTTTTAAACCTTTTTAAATCAGAGCTTTAATCATGAAAAACTACAGCACAATCCTTGGAATCATTTCTGTTTGTATGATGACAGGCTGCACGATCAAAGATATTGCAGAAGGTGGAGATTATTGTCCTCCCAATAGAACCGGAGAAATCAGTTTTGTACAGTTTCCAAGTGGAAAATGTATGCATGATAATTTTGCGACATGTTTGGATGATGACTCGCGAGATGCCATTGCACTGAAACTTTGTCCGCTCAATGCCCCCAAATGCGCAAAAGATGCAGAGGATAATTATTATTGTACACAAGATTGCAGTGCGCTTGCCGATGGCGTGCCGAAAAGCGTTTGCGACGGTCAGTGCATCGATCCCCAGACCGATGAACGCTATTGCGGCGCCACAGAAACTTGCGAAAGTTATACAACCTGCAAAGCAAACGAAGAATGCCAGAATGGCCAATGCGTTTGTCCTGAAGGACAGCAATGCGAACCGACATGTACTGCCAACGAAGTCAAATGCAGCGACATGGATGGCGGCGCTTTGAAATTGCAATGCAATGGACAAAACTTTGATATCGTGGGGGTATGTCCCAACAATGCTTCATGCCGGGACAATGACTGCGGCGAATGCCAAAATAATACCGTCACTTGTGAAACAGACGAAACCACCCATAAAGGCTCACTGAAAACATGTCAAAATGGCACCCTTGAGTCTTCAAATTGTCCCAATGATATGCCATGCCTTGACAATAAAGAATGCGCAGAATGCATGACCGAAGGCACTACATGCCAAACTGTCGACGGCATTGGACAGCTGAAATCTTGTCTCAATGGCAAGTGGTTGATATCTCCATGCGCAAATGATCTGCCATGTATCGATGAAACAGCCTGCGCCAAATGTCCTGCTGATGCTCCGGATTCTTGTGTGGATGATGCCGAGCTGAACGCCGGTGTCGTCACGCGGTGCATCGAAGGTGCCTATCAGTCCGAAACGTGTGAATTCTCCTGCTCCGACAATGCTTGCGGCAAATGTATTAACGGCACAACACGATGTGTCAACGATGAAACCACAGGCATCGGACAAACTGAAATCTGCCAAAACGGAAACTGGCAAATACAAACGACTTGCAACAATGCCTCATGCAACGCAGACGGCACAACATGCGGCAAATGTATCAATACCGCAGAAGTCCAATGCATCATGCACGATACGATTGGATTTATGACCACTTGCATCAATGGCGAACTCAAAGAACAAGCCTGTCCGGGCAATGCTGAATGCAAAGACGGCGCATGTGACAAAGTATGCACAGAAGGCACACAGTCTTGTTTTGATGGCACCGTTTACAAATGCATCAACAATGCCATCGTCACTGAATCGTGCAACGGCAATATGTGCAAGGACAATGCCTGCGGCAAATGCAGTGAATCAGACAACACTTGCATCAATGACACAGAAGCTGCCGGCACACTGACGACATGTGTAAACGGTCAAAAAACAACACAATCATGTGCCAATAAAGCCTCATGTAATGCCGCCGGCACATGCGGCACTTGCAATGATCAAATGAAAATCACATGCGAAAATGCTTTGGATGGCGGCGCCATTTTGACAACTTGTCAAAACGGTGCTTTGCTCAAAACAAAGAATCCTGATGTGTCATGTAATGCCGATGGAACAGACATAGGCGAATGCAAAAACGGCGAAACAAAATGTACATCAGGCATTGGAATGTTTGGAAAAACAACTTACCAAGTCTGCACCAACGGCGCTTGGGTTATAACCGCATGCAATGCTTCATGCACAACAGATGGCAAATGCGGCGAATGTAAAAACGGAACTCCTAAATGCGAAAATAATACCCAGTACACCTGTAGCAATGGACAATGGGAAACCCCCAAGGCTTGCGGCTTCTTTGGCTGTTCTTCAGTCACCAATAAATGTGCAGAATGCAGAGACGGACAGAAAAAATGCGATACATACAATTACGGAAGTTATGGTTCTGGAGCTTATGTCATCACTTGTAAAAATGGCAGCTATATGTCCATGAATCCTGCAGATCCCACAAGTTATACCTTGTGTGATAGCGGTCAATGTAATGCGTATAAAACGGATTGCGCCCCTGTTGAATAAATGACTTGCGAGTTCCAAGGGGCTCAGCCCCTGGGCGTGGGTTGGGCAGAGCCTTTCATGCCTTGCTTTCTCGAAATCACATCCATTCTGCGGCAAAAAAAATAGCATTCACGAAATGTCAAGTTCACTCAAGCGGAATGGGATACAGGGTCTCATTTCGCCCCTAAACGTCAGCTATCAATACCCATCAAACCCACGAAAAACGCCAAATCTATTGTGGGTTCCAAGGGGCTCAGCCCCTTGGCAGGGTTTGGGGCAGAGCCCCAAAAGAACTTTCACACTCACATCTGCCGCTCGTAAACATTAAATATGATGTTAAACACGATTCAAAGCCATCCCTTGTTTCAGCAAGTCAGCCGTTTTGTTGCTCAAGAACAGTTGCTGAACCATTTAACACATATTGATGTAGCTTTATCCGGCGGCGCCGACAGCGTATGCCTTTTGGCCATACTTTGGGCTATACAGCAAACCGGCAATGCCGGTTTTACTTTACGCGCACATCATATTCGCCATCACTTGAGAGAAGATGACAGAAACGATGCCGAGATGGCACGAGATGTCGCCAATATCCTGTCTATTCCTTATATCCAGACCGATTTAAACTGGGATTTTGAGGGAAAACCCCAAACGAATATCGAAGAACGAGCCAGAGAAGCGCGTTATGCTGCACTTTTCGAAGCTCTTCAGTCAGCGGATAAGCTGCAAACCGGAGAAACGATGCATGATGCTGCCGTGCGTATGCCTCAGCATAGCACGGCAGGCACGGCGTATGCGGCAAAAAGCCGCATAGCCGGGCTCACAAAACCTTTACACAACGCACATCCCCCCCTTTATCAGGCCATTGCCCTGGCACATCATGGCGATGAGAATGTCGAAACCATGCTTTGGCGATTAGGACGAGGATGCGGTCTTGAAGGCCTTTGTCTTGCTCCATACCGAGAACAGAACCATGTGGCGTTGATACGGCCGTTGTTAGGTGTTTCCAAAGAAAGCATTTATCAGTTTTTGAACGATTGCGGCTTGTCATGGGCAGAAGACCCCACCAATGCCAGCGATGCTTATCGGCGCAACCGAATCAGGCATCAGATTTTACCTGCTGTTCGCGCAGAAGCCATGTCCGATGCTGCGCTTTATCGTTCTTTGGTGCAAATTCGGCATGATGCCGATGCTATGACAGCCTTGGCGAAATATTTTGTCACGCAACAACCGTTTTGGAAAAATGCATGGTTTTGTCCGTGGGCTGCCTGGCATACGCTTGAAACCAGCGCACTAGCTCAAGTTTTGCGCCATGCTGCGCGGCATGTCGTGTCGGGATGCTGCCCAGATGCCCGGTTTATTCAGCAAGCCTTAAATATGATTGAAAAACGTGTGCAAACACACAGACAAATCCAGCAATCTCAACTTGCCGTCGCGTGGTCAAATGGAGGAATTATGATGTATCCGATATCGGAATCGCCTGTCCCTCAGAACTTATCGATTGCTGTACCCTGCCAAGATGTCGATGTTTGGCAGCTGTGCCGCATATCTGCCTGGTATCAAACCTTAGAGACAGTACCTGCCAACACCAAATCGATGTTGCATATCGATGCAACGGCTGTTCATGGTCAGCTGAATATCCGTCCGGCATGTTATTTTCAGAATCTTCAGACGGCTGTAGGCAATTTATGCAAAACCCGCGAGGCTCTCAGAAGTCAGGGAGTGCCCGACTGCTGGCGTCGATTTTGGCCAGTTTTGTGCGATGATGACCGCCCCCTGTGGGTTTTAGGCGGTATGCGTACCCTGACAGCCGTGCCCCCGAAACCTGGGGTGCGTGCGCTGACTGTCGCACTCTCATGGCATCAACAAATTCACCCATAAAAAAAGCTGAAGCATTTAAATGCTTCAGCTTTTTTTGTCCGTTTAGAATCCGAGATTCTTGAAAATCCCAAAGGGATCGTCATCATCGGTATCGGCGGTATCTGACTTTTTATCCTCTTCACCAAACAGGCTGCCGGAAAGACTCAAGCTGTTGTTCTTGGCTGCGGATGGCTCTGGCTTGCTGTTCAGAATATCAGCAAAACCGCCTAAATCATCCAGGTTGCTCAAAGATAAATCCTTGCTGTCGCTTAACAAATCTCCAAAAGCATCTCCAAAGATGTCGTCTTTCTTTTGCCCTGTTTCAAAAATACTGGCTTTGGGTTCATCAGCTTTGGGTTCATCAGCTTTGGGTTCATCAGCTTTAGGTTCGTCAGCTTTAGGTTCGTCAGCTTTAGGTTCGTCAGCTTTAGGTTCGTCAGCTTTA
>JAGBXG010000009.1 GCA_017629415.1 Pseudomonadota bacterium
AGAAAAAAAAGAAAAAAAATCGTCACAACGGGATCTTGCTCGGCATAACACGGGTGCAGATGCAAACAAGTATCTGTGGTTGAAGTGAGGTAGACAAGACCCGGAGGATGAAATGTGTGAACGCAAGCTGTTTAGAAATTTGTGTGAAGGTTCAGGAGAAAAAGCGGAACGCGATATGCGTCGTGCATTGGCGATATGTTGCTGGCATCGGGCTGAATGCAGTGCTGCAGTGGTGCGGCAAATTTTGGAGACCAAAGCAGAAAATTTGAAGACTGTATGGCAAAATGTGGCTTGTAAATATACTTTGCCGTCAATGTCACAAGGTGTTTGGGAAGGTGATGAAATTGAACAACATTATAACGTTCAAAAGATATCTTTGCTTTGCCCGGGAGATCCGCATTATCCCGAACAGCTGTATGTATTGAAATCGCCGCCGATTTTGGGGGTCAAGGGGAGGGTAGAACTTTTAAAAAAAGCGCAGATGGCGGTGGTTGGCAGCCGGCATACCATAGAAAGCAGTCGATATCTGACACCTGTTATTGCCGATGCCTTGATGATGTCAGGATATATGATTACGAGTGGCGGTGCTATTGGGATTGATGCCTTGGCACATCGGCAGGCCATGGCCAGAGAACAACCGACGATTGTGGTCAGTGCTTTAGGGACAGAGCATATCTATCCTAAAGAAAATGCAGATATTTTTGATTATGCCGCACAATGCGGTGCTCTGGTCAGTCAGTTTCCGAATAAGGGATTGAATCATAAACCGAATTTTCCTCAAAGAAACGATGTCATTGCCGGGTTGAGCTTGGGGGTTGTCGTTGTGCAATGTCCTGCTAAAAGCGGTGCGCTTTATACCGTTCAAGCTGCACGTCGATTTCATCGTCCTGTTTTTGTCGCGGCCATGCCGGGGTTTGATCCGTTAACAGAAGGTGGATTAGAGTGTGTTAAAAAACAAGAAGCTGTTTTGTTGAGTTCTTCCCAAGATTTGGCATTCATGACACAGCATACGCCAAAACAAAGACAGCTTGATTTTGGCTTATTTCAGTGTGGTCAGGTGGTACAGACAACGGTTTTGCCTGATATCATGATGTCTAAAACACAATTGGAAATTCTCAAACTCGTCAGTGTTTCTGGCATGACACGTGAGCTTTTGCGACAAAATATGCATTTTCCTGAAGATTTTGATGAGGCCATTTTAGAGCTGGAATTAAATGGACAAATCAAAATTAATGCTGGCATTGTACAACGTTAAAACTCACAAATCCTTGGCATCATTGATGATGACGGTTAGGATTTTCGTCACTGAGTCTTTAATATTCAGGCATATCCTTGTATATCTGTATGTTTGGCAATGGCTTAGATCTTTGCCGTATGGCGAGACAAATCTTGTTGTCAAATGATCGAACCCATCGAGAGATGCAAACTGCAAGACCGAACCGTAAGGTTAAATTCAGTACAAATATGCATAAAAATATTGAACCAAATAAGGATGAATTAAAAAACTCCGAATTGGATGCGATTGAAGATCCGACTTCCGAAGCACTTTTAAGTGAAGAGAGTGTGGAGGGAGAAACGATTGACTGGAATCATACGGATACTTTTGAAGTTGTATTTGAGGATGAGACGCCGAAAGACAAGCATGATGCACAGCGGCAAGAAGCCAAAAAACGCATGTTGTCGATGGAAATTGCGCGTCAAAAAGGCGTAGAGATTCACGGCAATCGCATTACAGTTCCTGGTCGTGTTTCGCTGACGCCTATCACTTTGCTTGCTATTTTATTGTCAGTGATTGGTTTTGCGTCATCATTTATTCATTTCTCCATTTTAGCTGCAAACTATTTGCTCGCTGTTTTTATCACCGAATTTATCATTTTTGCCCAAATTGTGATTTATCACTCATCTTATCGGGCTCGAAGGACAGCGATGGGGATCATTCATGTTTTGGGATGTCTGGCGGTTGTTGCGCTTGTAGATTGGGCTTTTTTAGATATTATTTTTCATCCCAAAACGCCGGAGGAGCCGCATGCCATCTTGGGAATAGCGACCATTGCTTATGCATGTGTGCCGCTGCTTCTCATGGTTCATTTCGTCTATTTGGGACGCGGAAAACGTGAAATTTATATTAAACGTAAAAAAACACAGGCGGATAAGCCGACAAAAATTATCAAAACCGAGGCGGATAAGCCGACAAAAATCATCAAATCACCTGCTTAAATCCAAGGGTGACAATCCTTGCGTGATTCCAAAGGGGGGTGAGCCCCTTTGGCGTGATTCCAAAGGGCAGCGCCCTTTGGTGGGGTCCGGGGCAACGCCCCGGTGTGGGGGGCGGCGCGTATTTGCGCAGCAAATAGCGACGTGGGGGGCGGCTGCCCCCCAAAAAAAAGACTTAAAAATGATGACGGATATGATTTTTCACTGCCTTTTCAGGCCTCAAACATAAGGAGTTATCATGAAAATTCTCGTTTTAACTGGCAGTCATCGTAAAAATGGCAATTCTAACGCGCTTGCGGAAAGCTTTGCCGAAGGGGCCAAAGAAGCCGGTCATGAAGTGACGGTTTTCGATGGCGCACAACACAAAATTGGCGGCTGTATGGGCTGCAATTATTGCATGAAACACGACGGTACCTGCGTTCAGGCTGACGATTTCGGTCTGATTCGCGAAAATATTCTCGCCGCGGACGTCATCGTTTTGGCTTCGCCGGTTTATTATTTTGGCGTGTCGGCTCAGCTTAAGGCCGTTATTGACAGATTTTATGCCATCAATCAAAAGCTGATGCATGCGCCGAAACGTGCGGCATTGCTGCTTGCCATGGGGGATACCGATATGGAAACGGCATCGGCCTGCGTCCTCAATTTTAAGCTCATGTGCGGCTATCTGGGCTGGGAAAATATCGGACATGTGATTGCAGGCGGTACGGGCAATCCTGGCGACGTTAAAGAGGATGCACTGAAAGAAGCTAAAGACCTTGCAAAGGCCTTATAAATTTCCTAATTGCCGTCCTATGCGGCTTTGCCGCATACGTCCGGTTTGGGCGTCGCTATTTGCCTATCGGCCAATACGCGCCGCCTTTTTCTTGTTTTTTCTCTCTCAGGTTCTGGATATGCTCAAAAAAACTATCATTGTATTCGCAGCTGCTTTGATGTTTGCTGCCTGTTCCGAATCGGAATCCGATAACCATGAAACACCGCAGACGGAGTCATGCACACAAACCGTATGTAAGAATGACACGACTTTGATCGTCTGTAACGATGGTGTGCCTGCTGAAGAAAGCTGTGCTTCCAATGAGGTCTGCAAGGTCAATAAGTGTGAGCTGAAAACAGATGCTTCAACGGAACCCGAAACACCGGGCAATCCCGAAACACCGGGCAATCCCGAAACACCGGTTGAACCTGAAGGATGTACTGTGGGTGTTTGTGATGCCGAACTGTCCCAAACTTATCAGGCTTGTTTAGGCGGCAAATACGTTGAAGCCACTTGTCCGAATGGAGAACTTTGCCTGGGCGGCGGATGCGTACCCGCATTTGAAGAAGAATCCGAATGTGATGGCATGGATGGAACAGGCTATTGTTCAGAAGATGGCAAAAATGCCGTGGTCTGCAATAAGAAAAAACTCGTGATTTGGACTTGCAAAGCGCCATGCTCAGTCGATGCAGACGGTTTTGTCGATTGTCCGAAAAAAGCGCCTGAAACCATTGTCGATGAGTGCAATCCTAAGACTTATAAAGCCGAATGTATCAACGGCGGTGCCAATGTCCGCGTTTGTGTGGATCGCGCCATCGTGACTTGGAATTGTGCCGGTAACGTTTGCAGTGTCAGCGATACGAATGAAATTACTTGCCCCAAGAATGAAGGCATTGCCGGTACCGGCGGCCTGACTTCTGGCGGAACTTTTGGGGATTCGTGCAATATGAACGAATATCAAGAAGCCTGCATTGACAATTACTTTGCTCGCGTTTGTGAACAAGGCGTTGTTAAAATCAAGCCGGCAGGGGAGTGCAAAATTTCCGCATCTAATCCCAAAAAAGTCGAATATTCGGGCACATCTCCATGTAACGTTCAAACGGAAATTGATCCCTTCTGTATCAATGACGGTCAGGCCATGGGCGTTTGTACTTTTGATGAAGGCACGACAGAGACAGGCTATTTTAAAGCTTATCAATGTCCCGATTGTAACGGAAGTGAACGTGCTAAAGCTTGCATGATGCTTTAATACGCAATTTCAAGGGCGGCATGCATGCCGTCCAGGGCGCAGCTCGTAATGCCGCCGGCATAACCTGCGCCTTCTCCAATGGGATAAAGTCCTTCGATTCCCAACGCACGGAAATGTTCATCACGAACGATGCGAATGGGTGAACTCGTGCGCGATTCGATTCCGATGAGGTTGGCTTCTCGGGTGATAAACCCATGCATCTGGCGATCAAAGGTTGCCAAAGCTGTATGCAGGGCTTCAGCCTGAGTTTTGGGCAGTATTTCGTGCAAATTTGCGGGATGAGTCCCCGGTGCATATGTCGTTTTGGGCGCCGATGTCGGTGTTTTTTGGGCAAGAAAATCCATCATAGATTGGGCCGGAGCAAAGGCAGGCGGGCAATGACGTGCGGCACGCTGCTCAAGCTTTCGGATGAACCGCAAACCGCCGAGAGGTCCTTGTTCAAACGATTCAGGACCGATTTGAGCCACAAGTGCGGCATTGGCATATTTACCGTTTCTTTTGCTGCCGCTCATACCATTGACGACTCGCGAGTTTTCGGTGGTATGGGAAGGCACGACATGACCGCCGGGACACATACAGAACGAAAAAACACTGGGTAAGGTGTTGTGATTGAATCGTACCGCGTATTCAGCAGGGGGTAAAAGCGGATGATTGGCATATTTGCCGTATTGGATTTCATTGATCAGAGCTTGTGGATGCTCAACGCGGACACCAATCGCTAAAGGTTTGGGTTCCATGACAATGCCATGGTGGTGCAGGCATTCAAATGTATCATCCGCACTGTGGCCAATCGCCAGCAGGGTTGCATCATAATGCAGTTTGTCGCCATTGACGATGATGCCAAGACAGCGGCCGGATTCGATAATGAAATCTTCCACTCGCGTTTCGAAATGATAATGGACATGCTTGCTTTCAAGCCATTCTCGCATTTGGGCAAGAAGCGGAGCAAGTCTGTCTGTACCGATATGGGGATGATTTTCATATCGGATATGGGCTTGGGCACCAAATTGAATAAACCTGTCGAGTATGAGCGGAATATACTGGGATTTGGTCCGCGTCATGAGTTTGCCGTCAGAAAATGTCCCTGCACCGCCTTCACCAAAGCAAATATTGCTTTCGGGGTTAAGTTTGGCTTGGTGCATGAGTGCGGCAATATCGCGCGTCCTTTGTTGAACGGGTTTGCCTCGTTCAAAGATATCGACATGGCAGCCGGCTTCGGCCAGAGTCATGGCCGCAAACAGACCGGCAGGGCCAGCGCCGACAATGGCAATACGCAAGGGACATGCGCGATGCGGAAATTCCGGCAATGCGGCGGCAGGTTTGGGAGATGTGCAGCCTTGAGATTCCAGCTGGGCACACAAATTGGTATTGGCTTGGACTTCGATGTTCAAAGTTGCCTGAAATTTAGGATTTTTATGCCGCACATCGAGACTTTTTTTCTCAAATTGCCAGCTGATAATGGCGTCTGCAGGGATTCCGAGCTTTTTGGCAGCTGCGGTAGAAAAGTCTTTGGCTTCATCAAGCGTGAACTGTAATTGCGGTGTTTTATAAAAGGTCATGGGGATATTCTCGTTGTGTGAGCCGATAGCTGCACAGTGTGGAGGCGTATGCGTCGCATAGCCGGCGCATATCATTCAAGGTTTAGTCCGGCAGCCCAAAGTCTTGGCGGTTTAGACGGACGTGCCCCGTTTTGCCACGCGGCTCGCGTGAATGTGATCATGAATTGTCGTAAGTCACGCAGGGCAATGATATCATCGATATCACCGCGTTTTGCCGCCGCTATGGGAGAGGCTTGGTGTGTTTGGTTTTCAATCAGGGCTTTTTTCTGATTTTCAATGGCTTGGTATTGGGATTCATCTTGAGCGCATGAAGCCAGTTTGCGGTCGTACATCGTTGCGGCCAGAATTTCGGGGCTCATGACTTCAAGTTTGGTTAAAGCTGTTCCAACGACAAGCGCAGGATGGAAGGGGGCACCTTTCATGGCATAATACCCTGCACCCGAAGCTTTACGTAGCAGAATGGTCAGATGAGCCGGGGTTTGTATCGAATCGGCGGCAATTTCGTGTAAAAGCATGGCCCCATGTCTGAGCAGACCTTGTTTTTCAGCTTCATGACCGATGTCAAAGCCTGCGACATCCTGAAGCCAAATGACGGGGAGGCCATCTTTTTGTGCCATTTCTACAGCCATGCGTATTTTGGTAATACCGTCTTGATATAGGATACTGCCTGCGTGCAGCTGTTCATCTTGAGTTTGGGTTGGCTGTGTTTGATTGGCAATCAACATGATGGGCAAACCGTCTATGATGGCGAGCATCGTGATGATTTCTGGACCGAAATCTTCAAAAAGCAGCTTGCCTTGGCCGCCGTCAATCAGGCATGCGATGACTTGTATCATATCGAAAGGCTGAGCCGGATCTATGGGGAGAATATCGTACAATTCTTCGATATCATGCGGCGAATCGAGCGGATCATCGAGCCGGAAAAATGCATGGGCTGAGCTGGGCATGAGCCGAGCCCATTCGCGTAATTTTTGGATAGCAGCTTTATCGTTTGGCACACGAGCTTCAGCACATCTCGAGTGATGCACGTGAGTAGCAGGAGTACCTAATGGCAAATTTTTGCCGCCTTTGGAGTGCGCGTTGAGCGCGGTGCCGCCAATACACAGCGTGGCTTGTTCGGTCATGACGATTTTATCGCACATGAGTGGCATATAGCCGCCACCGGCAATGCAGTCGCCGCAGATGGCTGCGACTTGCCGGATGCCGGCACGATTGAGCTGTGCCTGCAGTTCAAAAATAGCACCGGCACCATCGTGGTTCGCATACGTGTATTCTTGAGTCGGGAGATATAATCCGGCACATTCGATGAGATAAAAAACAGGCACCGATAAACGCAGGGCTGTTTTTAATGCACGTTGAATCTTTTGTGGGGTTTGCGGCCACCATGCGCCAGCCGTCACGGTGTTGTCATTGGCAATGATGATGGCTTGCCGCGATTCGATGGTTCCCAATGCACAAAGCACACCGGCACACGGGCTTTTTTGTTCCCATTCAGGTCCAGTGCTGACAAAAGTACCTAAAAACCATATCGGTGTGTCGGGATCGCATAAAGTCTGAATGCGTTCAAGGGCAGTGAGACGACCTCTGGCATGAATTCTGTCCAGCACAGAAGGCGTGCGAACTGTCAGCAGACGCTGTTTTTCTTCTAAAATCGATGTTTCAAGCGTGTGTATCATATTGTTCTTGTGGGGCTCCGCCCCACACCCCGCCAAGGGGCTGAGCCCCTTGGAACCCGCAATTTGGGGCGTTTTTCGTGGGTTGGACGGGTACTGGTTGCTGACGTTTTGGGGGCGAAATGGGACCCTGTCTCCCGTTCCGCTTGGGTAGGTTTTAACTATCTGTATTTGCTGACGTTTTTTGCCGCCAGTTGGATGCAATTTCGAGGAAGCAAGGAATGAAAAGAGGGAGCGTGCTCACGCACGTGACCGATTTGAATGACGAAGCTGACAAAGAAAGTGCGCCAAATAAAGAAAGCGCGGCGTATTGAGTCTTGAGACGAAAT
>JAGBXG010000066.1 GCA_017629415.1 Pseudomonadota bacterium
AACGCCCCGAACGGCATTTCCCACGTGTCTAAGTTGGAAATACATGGTTTTATGGTTTGTGGGTTCCAGTATGGATTGACATGATAATAAAAAAGTGATAAACGCGCCCGTCCTTTTGGGATTTGCATCAGAAATGAGCCCCAAAAAGGTGGCCGTTGTAGCCGAGGCAATTCTTTTAACCCTTTTTCTTTTTTATTTGGAGTCATCATGGCCCAGGATTTTGAAATGGAAAGCTTTGAGGCGCTGCTTGCTGAATATGAGCAGGGGCAGACAGCTGTTGTTCGTGAAGGCGAAATCGTCAGCGGTAAAGTCGTTGATTTCGTCGGTGATTTTGTCGTTGTAGATATCGGATACAAATCGGAAGGCCAAGTTGCCAAGTCCGAATTCAATGCACCCGATGGTTCTTTCAATGTGAAAATCGGTGATGTTGTTGATGTCTATGTTGAAGCGACAGAAAATGAAAACGGCCTCTGCGTTCTGAGCAAGAAAGAAGCCGACAAACTCATGATCTGGGAAGAAATCTCCAAGATCGCCGAACAGGATGAAACCGTTGAAGGTACCATCCTCAGCCGCGTCAAGGGTGGTCTCGCTGTTGATATCGGCGTTCATGCCTTCCTGCCCGGCAGCCAGGTTGAACTCCGTCCGACCCGTAACCTCGACAAATTCATCGGCCAGAAATATCGTTTCAAGATCATCAAGTTCAACAAGAAACGTGGCAACATCGTTCTTTCCCGTCGTGCTCTCCTCGAAAAAGAACGCGCAGTGCTCAAGAGCCAGACATTGGAACGCCTCCACGAAGGCGCAGTCCTCGATGGCGTCGTCAAGAATATCACCGAATACGGTGCATTCGTTGACCTCGGCGGCATTGATGGTCTCCTCCACATCACCGATATGAGCTGGGGCCGCGTCAATCATCCGAACGAAGTTGTTCAGATCGGCGACGAAATCAAAGTCAAAGTCCTCAAATTCACGCCGGAAAACGAACGCGTCAGCTTGGGCTACAAACAGCTCGCTCCAGATCCCTGGGAACATGCTGCCGAACGTTATCCTGCAGGCATCCGCGCCCTTGGCCGCGTTGTCAGCTTGATCGATTACGGTGCATTCGTTGAACTCGAAGAAGGCATCGAAGGTCTCATTCACATCAGCGAAATGAGCTGGACAAAACGCGTCAAACACCCCGGCCACGTTGTCAAGGTCGGCGATGTGATCGGCGTTGTCGTGCTTTCACTCGATACCGAAGCCAAGAAGATCAGCCTCGGTATGAAACAAACCGAACCCAACCCCTGGGAAATCCTCGAAGAAAAATATCCGGTCGGCACGATCATTCGCGGCAAAATCCGTAATATCACCGATTTCGGTCTCTTCATCGGCGTCGAAGATGGTATCGATGGTCTCGTCCATGTCTCCGATATCAGCTGGACACAGAAAGTTCGTAACCCCGGCGAAATCTATAAGCGCAATGACGAAGTTGAAGCCGTCGTCCTCAACATCGATGTCGCCAGCGAACGTTTCAGCCTCGGTATCAAACAGCTCACCAGCGATCCCTGGGAAGCCCTTCCCGATCGTTATCCGCCCGGAGCCGTTGTCGATTGCAAAATCACCAAGATCACCGAATTCGGTGCTTTCGCCAGCATCGATGAAGGCGTCGAAGGCCTCATTCACATCAGCGAACTGAGCCGCGATCGCGTCGAAAATCCCGACACCGTCGTCCAGATCGGCGAAGTCCACAAAGCTGAAGTCATCAGCGTTGATCCTGCTGAACGTAAGATCGCCCTCTCCATCAAACAGTTCGTTCGTAACAGCGAAAGCGGCCGTCTCCGTCAGTACACCGATAACGATGCTTCCTCCACCGTTCACCTCGGTGACCTCCTCCAGAACAAACTGAGCGACCTCGATAACAACGATTAATATCGAGTTAAAAGCTCAGCTTTTGGAAAGCTTAAAACCCCGTGCCAGCACGGGGTTTTTTTGTATGTTCAGCTTTGAAAATTTTGAACGATGATGAGAGGTAAATATGGATAAACTGCAACAAGCTATCCAGTTTTTAAAAGCTTTGGATATCTCTGATGCCAAAATATCTTCCAGAATTAAAAATGCTCAGAAAATAGATATCCTCACACAAGATGAATCAGATGAATGCCAAGGGGAAGTCATCGGCAGTTCAGGAGAAGTCTATGTTTGCTCTCTAAATCATTGTACATGCCGAGATTGGAAATATGCCAAAGGCAATATCAGGGTATGTAAACATCAAATTGCTTTAGCTTTGGCTTTACTCCAAAAAACGGAAAACCCTGAATGCCATGTTTTTTTAACGATGTTCAAAAAATCCAATCAAACTGCAAAGGAAAATCAGGTGATCTTAAAGTTTACAAACGAACAGTATCAAGAGCTCGAAGAGTGGGCAGTTCGCATGGAATATCCGGATGTGCATCGCATGTGTATGGATATTATCAACTCTTGGTTAAAAAATAAAAAAGCAGATCTTTAAAGTATACAACCGATTTTTGTTTTGAATTGAGCTTATAAGTGGCCTGAAAATGTGTAAAATTTGATGCAATAACGGAAAAATGAACTTTTTACAATGTTTTAGCCGTGTTTTGCTTTAATGCTGAAATCGTTTGTTTTATAAATCGAATGTTTGGGCTTTTTGATATGTACCCTCAAACTAGCGAGAGTGAGATATGCCAATTGTTGAAAAGTTTGCACGTGTGAAACTTGGAACTGAGTTTGAAAAGATTAAGGCTGAAGACAGAGAAGTTCTGAAACGTCTGATCCAGGCTGCGGCTTTTCTGAATCCCGTGTATTTGCGTCAGGTTTCGCAATTTAACCCCCAGTTTAAACAGGAAATTGAGGATACGCATAACAAACGGCTGATAGAAAGCTTTATGATTATGGGGGGCCCGTGGGACAGATTTGAAGGGGATAAACCCTTCTATGGCAGTATTAACAAACCTTTGGGGGCTGGGTTTTATCCTGCCGATATGACGCGTGAAGCCTTTGAAACTTGGATTGATGAGCATCCTGAAGATAAAGAGGCTTTTTTAAGCTTTACAACGTTGATTCGTCGTCGTGAAAACAAACTGGTCGCGCGTCCTTATAGTGAAGCCTATGCTTTAGAGTTGAATAAAGCTTATGCATTGCTGAAAGAAGCTGCTGAATTAACCTCCAATGCTTCGCTTAAGAAATATCTGAATTCCCGTGCGGAATCTTTACTGTCAAATGATTATGTGGACAGTGATGGCGATTGGATTGCTTTAGATTCAGATATTGAACTCGTCTTTGGACCGTACGAAACATACGAAGATCAGCTTTTTGGCTATAAAGCCACGTTTGAAGCCTTTGTAGGGTATCGAAATGCCGACGAAACACGGAGGCTAGAACATATCGCCTCACTCGTGGAAGACATGCAGGCTGCTTTGCCGATTTCTGCGGAAATGAAGGATACACGTGGGGAACAGCCGTCATCGCCGTTTGTTGTCATTGATTTGCTTTCAACAGCGGGTGAAGCGCGTATTGGTATTCAGACTTTGGCTTTTGTTTTGCCGAATGACCCCGTCGTTGTGCAAAAATACGGCACTAAAAAGGTCATGATGAAAAATGTTCAGGAAGCCAAATTTAATGCCATCCTGAAACCCATTGCTGAGCGGTTTTTAACTGCGGATGCCTTAAAGAAAATTTCATTTGAAGCCTTTTTCCGTCACACGATTTTGCACGAGACTGGCCATAGCCTGGGGCCAAAAGCCGTCAAGGATTCAGATGAATCGATCATTCATCATTTGGCGGATGTTTATGCACCCATTGAGGAATGTAAGGCCGATTCAACGTCTAATTTTATCAGCCATTGGCTGTTTGGACGCGGAGAATTGACAGAAGTTGATATGGAAGCCACTTATGCCACGATGGTTGCGGGATTTTTCCGTTCTTTGCGTTTTGGTCTGACACAAGCTCATGCCCGAGCCAATGCGATTCAGCTCAATTTCTTACGAGAGAAGGGGGCTGTCACGTGTGATGATGCTGGAAAATTTGATTTCGTGATGGATAAAATGCCTGACGCTGTCACTGAACTTGTTCGGACCGTTATGGAAATGGAATATGCGGGAGATCGTGATGCTGCACGGGCATTTTTAGATAAGTATGCGGTATTGTCGGATGATTTAACGGCAAGATTGCAGGCACTTTCGGATTTGCCCATTGATATTCTGTGCGAATATGAGGCCGAGAAGCTGCTCGTTTAGCTTTGGCCGCCGTATTCGCGTCAGCGAATAGGCGGCTGGCGTAGGCGTATCGCGCTTGGCGCGATAGCCGAAGCTTTCTGAAAAATATTTTTAAAAAAATCCTGTCATCTATAGGTTTGTATTTTGATCATTTATCCGATTGCATTTGATGCAGTAGTAGTTGGCGGCGGTCATGCCGGTTGTGAAGCTGCCTGGGCCTTGGCACAGCGCGGTTTTAAAGCGCTTTTGATTTCACTGGATATCGATAGAATTGCGCAAATGAGCTGCAATCCTTCGATTGGTGGAATTGCAAAAGGTCATATTACCAAAGAAATCGATGCTTTAGGCGGCTTGATGGCGCGCGTGGCTGATGCCAGTGCGATTCAATATCGAACGCTTAATGCCAGCAAAGGGCCTGCCGTGCGCTCCTCGCGAGTGCAGTGTGATACGCAGTTGTATAAACGCGAAATGCTGCGCAGATTGTCAGAACATCCCAATATTGCGTTGGTGCAAGCCAAAGTTGAAGATGTTTTGCTCGAAAATGGCGCGGTTTCGGGCGTTTTGACGAGTGAAGGTGTGCTTTATCCCACAAAGTGTGCTGTGCTGTGTACGGGTACGTTTTTAAGAGGCTTGTGCCACATTGGTGAACATCATTTTGAAGCGGGCAGATCTGGGGATGGAACGTCTGAAAAGCTGAGCGGTCGTCTGGAAGCACTTGGTATTGAGCTGAAACGCTTGAAAACGGGAACACCGCCGCGTATTTCGGCGCACAGCCTGGATTTTTCTCAATTTGAAGTGCAACCCGGTGACGATGTCATCACGCGTCTGAGTTTTTATGGCGATGCGCCACTTTTGCCGCAAGTGCCTTGTCATATCGCTTATACAACGGAACGGACGCATGAAATTATCCGCGAAGCTCGCGAAAGATCACCGCTGTTCAATGGCACCATTCATGGCATTGGGCCAAGATATTGCCCAAGCATTGAAGATAAAGTTTTCAGATTTGCCGATAAAGACAGACATCAAATCTTCATTGAACCGATGGGCTTGGATACCGATGAAATTTATCCTGCCGGTATTTCATCCTCTTTGCCTTTTGACGTCCAGCTGGCATTTATTCACAGCATCCCCGGATTTGAACGCGCTCACGTGATTCGTCCCGCATACGCCGTAGAATATGATGCCATTGAATCAGGGCAAATGATGCACAATATGGCATTGCGTGAGATTCCGTCGATATTTGTGGCAGGCCAAATTAACTGCACAAGCGGTTATGAAGAAGCTGCCGCCCAAGGTTTGATGGCTGGTATTAATGCTGCCTGCTGGCTGCGCGGTGAAGAACCGTTCATTTTACGGCGAAATGAAGCTTATATTGGCGTGATGATCGATGACTTGGTCATGCGCGGTGCCGATGAACCTTATCGCATGTTTACAAGTCGCGCAGAATTCAGATTAAGCTTGCGCGAAGATAATGCCGATGCCCGTTTGGCACATTATGGACATCAGTATGGATTGCTGTCAGATGCCGATTATCAGAAAACCGTCGATAAACTGGCTCAAACTGAAGCTTTAAAAGCACGATTGCCGCAGCTTCGCGTGGCGGATATCGATAAAACACGTCTGACAGAACCCGATAAACTTCCTTCCAGCGGCAATCTTGGACAGCTCGTAAAAATGCCTGAAGTTTCGATAGAAATGCTGGCTCAAGGTAACGAGGAAATTGCTTCCTATGCCCCGGAAGTGCGACGAAGCGTCGAAATTTCCTATAAATTTGATGGCTATATTCAACGCGAAGCCGCCAGAATCGAAGCTTTTGTCGATATGGAAAATCGAAAAATTCCGAAGGACTTCGATTATCGTAAAGTGCATGGCCTGACGACCGAAGTTTTGACAAAACTTGAAAAATATCGTCCTTCTTCTCTCGGCGAAGCCGGACGTATTTCAGGTGTGACACCGGCCGCCATTAACGCCATTTGGATCGTCTTGCGGTGATGGTATTTTGTTCTTGGTTTTTGGGGCTCTGCCCCAAACCCCGCCAAAGGGGCTGAGCCCCTTTGGAATCCTGCAATGGGGACTTACGTTTTTCGTGGGTAAGCCGGGTGCTGGTGACGAACGCTTTTTGGGGTGAAATGGCGCCCCTCCCCCATTCCACGTTTCCAATCACATGCCGGAGCATAAGTATTTTGTTTTTTTGCCGTCATGTTGATGTCATTTCGAGGAAGCAAGGCGCGAAGCGAAGGAGCGTGCTAGCGCACGTGACTGAGCAAAGCAACGCCGCTGACGAAGAAAGTGCGCCACTGGATGGGCAAAAACTATTGTGGACGTATCATATCGAAATACCTTTCCACATAATTGCGGTAGCCCTGGGGGACTTCCTCAGATTCGAGAACCTCTTCAGCGGCTTTCTCATAGGTTTGATA
>JAGBXG010000067.1 GCA_017629415.1 Pseudomonadota bacterium
GGGTTTGGATGTAGCAGGTCTTTCGGCTGCCCTCAAGCAAGCGTCTGCCGATGAAGCACCTGTTCATCTGATGGGGCCCGCATTTTCGTATGTCGAGTTTCTGGATGCCACTGAAGGCCAAACCTTCCACTGTGCCCCTGGCAGCTGTCTTTTGGAAACAAGCGGTTACAAAGGGCGTGTTCGTGAAATTCCGAAATCTGAACTGCGCGATATGCTCAGCGAACGTTTGGGGATACCGCGCCGGTCGATATATGGCGAATATGGCATGTGCGAACTCTCGAGTCAGGGGTACGAGATCAGTTCATTGAATACGAGAGGAGAACTGCCTGATGAAGGGCTTTATATTTTTCCTGGCTGGATGAAATGCATTTTATACAATCCTGATACAATGTCGCCCGTATTACCGGGACATGAAGGACAAATTGCCTTGTTGGATTTGTGTAACCTCGACAGTTGTGCATTTATTTTGACGGGAGATATTGGTATAATTGAGGATTTACCAGAGTCGCTTCGCGCGCGAGTTCCGGGACATCCTCGTCATTGACTTCGCCTTTTAGGTCGAGCCTCTACGGCAGTACCCAAAGGTTGTTCCATGGCTTGGGAAGATTGGGCAAGCCGCGTTTAAAGCGGTTCTGCCATCAAGGTAAACGCATAATTTAAGGCTTGTCCAAAAATTCAAGCTGTCATGATGACAGCAATGCTTATTGCTTTGATGTTTTGTGTGTTAAATCAAAACATAAGCCATGAATAACAATATGGCGCGTATGACAGTCATACGCGCGCGCCATTTGTTTTTTTGGCGCTTTGCGAAGAGTTTATGAGATTGACTTTGTTTAAGGCAATGCCTTGACATATCTGTATTCATATAGAACCAGGAAATCGCGGAGGTTTTCATGAAGAATGTACGTTTGAAAGTATTATTGGCTTCCTGCCTGGCCGTTTTGGGTTGTACCGAGCAAAACGGCAACGGCATCCAGCTCGCCAGCTGCGGCGATGGTGTCAGCTGCCCGAATGGGTTAGACTGCGTTGAAGGATTGTGCAAGCGTCCTGTTGAAGCTGGCGGTTCCTGTGCCTCTTCGGATGCCTATTGCGTATCGGGCACTTGCAACAGCAATTTTGTCTGCAGCAGCGATGGCAGTTCAGAAGTCACTTGTGACAATCAGAACAATCCTTGTCCAGATGGTATGGTTTGTATAAACAAATCATGCATCAAACCTGCCGCAGTCGGTGCAACTTGCAAGTACGATGAAGGCTGTTCACATGGCAAATGCGTTGACGGCAAATGCCGTGTCACGATGATGCCTGGCCAGAATTGTGATGATACCCATATTTGCGGCGAAGGTTATCAATGTCATGACGATGTCTGCCTGAAACCTGTCCAGGCCAATGATGACTGCCGTTCCAGCCTTGTTTATTGTGAAAATGGTGTATGCGCATATGGAATCTGTGTGCCTGGCAGCGGAACAAACAATTGTCTGGATACAGACGGCGATACCATCAGCGATGAATATGACAACTGCACAGACGATACAGACGGCGATACTCTTGTCAATTGCCAAGACTTAGACAGTGACGGCGACACACTTCCCGATGCTCTTGAAGCTGGTTCCGATCCTTGCAGACCGCCGATGAACTCTGACAATTATTCGAATCAGAGAAATGATATTCCTGATTTCTTAGAATTGGACAGCGATAAAAACGGCATTCCTGACAGTGAAGAAGGTGTCCGCTATGTTTTGAAAACTCCGGAACCCACAGAAGACAATCCAACGCCTTCGCCCGTACTCGTGCAGGAATATGTGGATACCGATGGCGATACCATTTTGGACAGCTCGGACGAAGACAATGACGGAGATGGCGTTTGGGATATTCTTGAAATTCCTGGTCTGCCCCACAAAGATTACACCCACCTGGGCAGCCAATCTCCTCGCGCGGCCGATTGCAATGGGGATACATTGCCCGATGAAATCGGTTCGGTAGAGAATCCTTTTGACTGCGACAGTGACACCATTCCTGATTATAACGATACCGATGGCGACAACGACGGTCTGCTTGATCTCTATGAAGGTCAGGAAGATTCCGATTATGACGGCTACTTCGACCGTTATGAACAAGACAGCGACAACGATGGTTTGACAGATACCGAAGAGCTGAATCCTGACGGCACACCGCGCGTTTCCATTCCTGGAGGTCAACCTGATTTTAGAATTCCCGATCTCGATGATGACGGCCTGTTGGACGGTCTTGAACCCGTTTGCACCATCACATTGAAATGCGGTGCGACTGAAGCTGCCTGCAGTCAGAAATGTGTAGATATCATGAGCGATGTCAACAACTGCGGCGGCTGCGGCATTCAATGTCTCGCCACTTCGTCCTGTGTGGACGGCGCATGTGTTGCCAATTGTGCTGAAACAGAAATCGCTTGCGGTGAATCATGTATGCATCCGACTGCAGATGCCCAAAACTGCGGCAGCTGCGGCAATGTCTGCGGCACCGGCCAGGTTTGCTCGACAGAAGGCTGCGTCGATGTCACAGATCTGACGTGCGAAGACGGCAAAACCGGATGCTGGGGCGAGTGCAAAGACTTGCAAAATGATGCTCAGAACTGCGGTGCTTGCGGCAATGCATGTGACAGCGGCCTGAGTTGTGTGGAAGGTGCATGTGTTTTAATCTGTGCAGATACCGCCCTGACGACTTGCGCCAATACTGCTTGCGTCGATATCACCAAGGATGTCAACAACTGCGGCAGCTGCGGCAATGCCTGCGATACCAACCAGACATGCTCGGCTGAAGGCTGTGTCTATGTCACCGATTTGACCTGCGAAGACGGCAAAATCGGATGCTGGGGCACCTGCGAAGATTTACAGAATGATGCCCAAAACTGCGGTGCTTGCGGCAATGTGTGCCCTGCAAACCACGCCTGTGAAGCCGGCATTTGCAAATCCACCAAACAGCCTGACAACATTGTTATCGTCGATGCACGTCTCGTTGGCGATGCCGATGACGATGGTTTCGGCGATAACAGCGAATACATTGCCGCAACCTCGAAGGGAGCTTCACCCGAAACCTACATCTGCGATGCCGCTTACGGCGTTGTCGGCAATCCGGAAGCCGGTATTGAAGGTGCCTTTGAATTCTATTTTGAACTTCCCTACGAAGGCGATGAAAAACGCGATACTTTGAACTTCAAACCGAGCGTTTCCAAGCTGGACGTTATCTTTAACGTCGATACGACCAATTCGATGGGCGTCGAAGTTGCCAACCTTAAAGAAAAAATCAGCGACACCATTATTCCGGGTATCCGCCAGCGCGTGACAGACAGTGCTATCGGCGTTTCCCGTTTCGATGACTTCCCCACGCGTTCCACCAAGGATTCTAAATACGATTATTTGGTCGGCAACTCGATTGAAGACGGCTACGGCAAAACAACAGGCAACGATGTGCCTTTCCAGCTTCTTGGCAGACCTGAAACGAATAACACCACCATTCAAACTAACGTCAATAAACTCGGTCTGCATCATGGCGGCGACTTCCCAGAATCGGGCTATGAAGCCTTGTGGCAGCTCGTCATGGGCGATGACAAAACCTATGCTCAGACATACTGGAAGCAATACGCAAGCTATTCTGTTTTCTCGAGCGGTGCTATCGCATACACGCCATCGGTAACCGGTCGCTGGGGCGGCGGTCAATTCCGCGACGCTTCTTTGCCGGTCGTCGTCCATATTACAGACACGACATCGCATGACGATGCCTGCA
>JAGBXG010000068.1 GCA_017629415.1 Pseudomonadota bacterium
ACCAAGTGACCCGTCACCATTTCGTCACCATTGTACGTCGTGGTCTCGGGATTGCCATTGCCATCATCAGAAACGAGAATCGGGCTGTGAATTGCGTAGTCTTCCGAATACATACCGTTGGTAAGATTGATGGCTTCCGAACGGAAGTAATCATACATACCCAGCGTATAGGTGCCCATATCGCCAGTGTCGGCAATAATCGTGGCTTCATTGTCGAACAAAGCCATGATAGCATAGATCGATGTATAGTTATGAGCCACTTCAAGATCATACATCGAATAGTCAAAGCCCATGCTGACATCGTATTTCTGATAACGACGACGGCCTTCGCCCTGACGGACATAATAATAATCGGGATCATCACCGCAGTATGACATGCGATAGAACATGCTCGTTTCTTCAGCGGCTTCATCCTCTGCACTCAGACCAAACAGAGAACCGTTATCCTTGCGTTTGCAGAACGTGCCATATTCCGGTGTGGAAATCGCATTCGCGATAAAGTTGAACGAAGCACCCCAAGCCGTGCGCTCGATCTGATCATTGAGCGTCCAGTCATCGCTGTCGATGATATCGTCAAGAACAGAGCGATCGCCTACGTATGAACTCTGGAAGTAGTCAGAAAGATAGAGGAATTTGTTAAAATCGCTCATGACCACATTCCAGGAATCCCAATAGGCACGACCGCGAGCAAAGTTTCTGAACCAGTAACCCGTCGTGTAGCTGCGAATGAGATCACCAACCTGTTCCATATAGTCTGCACCAAAGTCAAAAACATGGCAGCTGCGGAGCGCACCGCGATTATCATCAGTACAGAACAAATAAGGCACGCGAACCATCGGATTGGCGCTATTCTTCGAATCCAGATAGCTTTCCATACGGACGAGATGACGTTCCTTGCGAGGATCGAAACCTGCCTTGAACATCGGCTGGAAGATGTCGTGATAGTGAACGAGCTCTAAGTAATTCTGGCTGATGGCGACTTGATCATCGAACGTACCAATACCCGTCGAGTCTTCGTGGGCAATAATCGCTTCAACTTCAGGAGGCAAACCGTCATTGAAAACTTCAACAAGACCGTTACACGTATTCTTGGCTTCATTCGGATTGAGACCACTGGCGTTCGTACCGGCGCTGTAAGCATACAGAATGGCAGCATGGTCGTATTTACCCAAGCCCATGTTGTCGGTCAGATAACCAGAGCTGTAATCCATGATGGACGAATACTGCTGACGAAGCATGCCACCCTTGCGCTGGGCATCACTGTAATCATACAGAGCATACATATCGCCAACGGTTTCAATCTTATCCTTCATGAAATTATCATCACGACGGAGTTCCCAATACTTATCGAAATAGTTCATCGAGTCGTAGGAACCCGAGTGGTTATGACGGAGCCCAAAACCATGACCCATTTCGTGAAGTGCTGTGGCACGGAAAACCTGAGCACGAACTTCATTGAAGATGTTTTCGTAGTCGCTACGATCTTTGTATTTCTCAACAAGTTCGTCATAAACGATATCATAAGCTGCAGCACCGACTTCTTCTTTGAAGCAGAAACCGTCTGCGCTCATAGCGTTCTTCAACTCACGAACCGTCTTACGATTCTGGAAGCTCAGCGCATTGAAAAGGCTGGCCGTTTCACGCATTTCATCGGTCAGTTCGGCCGTGCTGTTCAAACCATTAGCGATCGCAACAGACTGCTCAAGCTTGGTATCCAGTTCCGTTGCCATCAAACCGGTATCAATCGCTTTCTTGAGAATATTGTCGGCAGCTGTATGGTTAAACTGACGCAAAGACTTACGCTTGAAATTACGTTCGGTTTCTTTTTCCAGCGATTTTCTATCGCGGACTTTGGACGTAATCTTGGCTGCACGAACTTTGTCAGACAGTTTTGAACTTTCAACAAAAGCATTACGGGAAGCACGTGCACGCGCCACATTCGCATCATTCTCGCGAACACCTTCAGGCGTCAATTCACCCTTGGCATACTTGAGATGATCGATAATATCGGCTGCAATCTCATTCATCGGAGCCGTATAAACATGCGCCTGTGCAGAAATCGTCATACCCGTGAGCGGATCGGTCGAACTCGGGCAATAACCGAGCAAACCAACTTCCTGACGCTGATTGACAAGCCACAGGAAATTCTTACGGAAGTCGCCTTCACGAGGAACATAACCCTGCTCACCACAAACCGGATGATCATTCGCTGCAACAGGAATATGGCAAGGCACATAGATATCCTGCTGATCCGACAATACCTGTTTGTTCACCTCATAGCTGATAGACGTCGCCAAATCAATCGGCGTACCCGTCACCGGATCTTGCTTGACAGTCGATGTGGCATGATTCTGGGTCAGCCAAGCCACGCGCTTAAACGCCACGTTCCATTCGTCAATAACCTGTTCAGCCATCGCTGCCATCAAAGGCTCTTTGACACCATCATGGATATAATAAGGAATCGTACGGGTAAGACGATTTTCCATATTAATCACATTGCCAGCAGGATCATAAGCCGCTTCCCAAATGTTATGACGATTGGCCAATTCGATACGGCCTTTGTTCATCATACCCTGCGTGGGATCATACGTCATACGTTCGGTACGGAAGAAACCAAAACGATTCATGTCATAGTTGGAATAATCCAACGGCTCATAGTTGAAGTTCAAACGACCCTTGTCGCTGGCTTCCGATGTACCCAAATCTTTCGCAAAAGATGTTACTACGCGAACTTCTTCCGAGGCACGATAATCCACCCAGCCATTCCAGTAGCCTATTGCCCAATAATAGAACATATAAAAATCAAGCTGGACAAAATACGTGGCCGGCGCATCAAAATAAACAAGCTCGCCATTATCATCATATTCAAAATAGGGCGAAGCTTCAGGACTGTTCGGTGTTTCACCGCTCGTGCCCAATTCAAATTCTGCACCATAAAAATATACCCACTCAAAGTTGACAAGCGGGTTCTCATTCCAGGCCACGCGCATATATTCACGCTCATACCACGGACGATCCGTCGTATTTTCCATGATCACGTTCGACTGCTCACCCGTCGTCGTATCATACGAACGCTGAACGTCAAAATGCGACTTAATCGGGAACATCGCACGGACAGAACCCTTATAGTCATCACCATAAAGCTCATCGTAATCATAAATATTGTTGGCGCCATCTACCGTGTTACCGTCCGCACCAGGAAGCGTGGGATAACTTCTGTAAGCCATCAAATAATTTTCTTCAGCCACAAAGACAACCTTGTCAGTGTCCATCATCAGGCCTTCAAAAATATTACTGCTGCCCGTTGTTCCAGGCACATCCACTATCTTCTGATGCATAAACCATGCACCTTCCGTCAAATCGGATTTCTTGACTCGGTTCGGCTCGGTGCGATCTATATCGCCAATATCTTGGGCACAACCTGCAGCCGCCGCCGATGCCAACAACGCTGCAATAAACGCCCCCTTTTTCCAATGATTACCCCTCATGATTTCCTCCTTAGGTTTCTTTATCCCGCATACATCCGACTTTTGCGGCGTATGCGCTGTAAGGGTTACATGTATGACTATGAACTCATTTGATACAGTAATCACCCTTGGGTGCACTGTGTCGCATTCATGCCTACCTACCGAATTGTGAAACACATGTCGAGACTTTTTTGTATTTATTGCAGTTTACAAAAACTAACTCATTTTCACCAAACCGCAAATTTCATAGATGATTCGCGGGGTTTCTCAATTTTCAACCTATCCAACACTTCTTTCAAAAATCGAATAAAATTCTATTCCAAACCTTTCATCTCAAATAAATTTTATTCCCAATAAATTTCTAGCGCATTCGAATCACAGGCTTATCTTAAAATATAAACATCGCACAACTGGTGCGACATTAACACACACCCTCTTACATCTTTCACATGATGCCGTCTAGTTAAAACACCATCATGAACAATTCGTTCCCTCCACTACCAGGATTTACGCAAAATCACAAATTGCTTACAAAGTGAACCTCCAACCCAAAAAGCGAAATGGAATACAGGCTCCCATTTCGCTCTAAAACATCAGTCATCACGACCCGTCAAACCTATAAAACCGTAAGTCCCCTTGACGTGTTCCAAAAAGCTCACCCCCTTGACATGCTTTGGAACAAAGCCCCCTATCCTCCATACAATGCCGAAATAATGACATCCCACAAACGTTCAGGCGCAATAATCGCTCGTATCGACTTACCCGATTTTTCCAGATACCCCTCACCGGATGCCACAAAAACGCGAGTACTCTCAGGCTGACGCGCAATAAACTGCTCTTCTTCCAATGTCAGCGCACCATGACAAAGAATAATATGCTGCGATGTCGGCTCCATAGCTGCCATCCCATTAAAATCTTTGCATAATGTCACCGAACCACCCACCATAACAGGCCTCGTTTCCACCTGCCAAAGCGTATATTCTCTCATGCTCGAACGCAAATGCTCCCGTGTCCACACACTGCACGGACCCACACAAGCCATCGATATCGAACGCGAAGCCCGAATATTCAAAAGCGCATTCGCACACGATATCATCCCCTGTGCCCCCAAAAACGAAACATGCACCGGAGAAGATGTACTGGCAGACGGCGTCTTCAACGCAGATTCATCATCATCAATAAAAAATGGCGGCATCACGATATCATTTAAATAAACTTCGGATGGCTCAAGCATTGACTTCAGCATTTCTCCTTCATCCGGCCCAATAATATGACAACAGCCACACCCATAAAGCCGCAAAATATTCAAAGCACGATTGCATTGACACGTATAAAGTATATTATATCCAGGATGTATAATCGCACGCTTCGTTAATATACCAGATGCCGTTTCATCCAATAAAAGCGGTGTCATGATAAGAAAACTGTCTGGAACTGTACTCAAATGCTCCAAAAGAGGACCAGCCTTATGAAAAACAAGCGCAGAAGGCTGACCTATCAGCTCACGAATATGCGCACCTTCAGCCGTGTCGCGACAAGCAATAACAACCGCGTGATGTTCTGACATGGTACTCCTCTTCGATAAAACATGGGCAAAACAGCATCATACCGCCTTGCACCTTACAGAAACGACAAACAATAACCCGAATTGCAATTCCCCCACTAAAACCTAAAGCATGGCTAGACAATCGGTCAAATTTTCCTTGTCTCCCACCCTTATGTAAATGGCATGGGGATTGAAATCATTTTATAACACGTTTACTGTTGAAAGAATAAACCGTTTTGCGGAATACTGAGTCATTGGTTTTGCCAGCGTGAAGCTGCAAAGTTTCATCCAACGAGACGTCAATAACCAGTCCCCGTCTCACCTACCCAAAGATGAATCCCAATTCTAAGTTCCAAAGGACTCAGCCAACAAAATTCTTTGCGTATTTTTAAGGGGGGCAAGCCCCCCTGCGGCGCTATTTGCTGCGCAAATACGCGCCTCCCCCC
>JAGBXG010000069.1 GCA_017629415.1 Pseudomonadota bacterium
CGAAGATAATGGCATCAAAGACGGCCATATTACGACCACCGTATTTCATTCCGGCGCCATTTTGGATGCCAAAACGACATCTTATAAAGAAGCGATTGCCGGCATTACCGACACAGATGCTCAAAATGATATCATCAAAGACATGATGAAAAAACAGCATCAGGTCATGTATGCCAAACTGACAGAAGGCAGCTATGAAGATATCGTCAATGGCACTGCCAAGCGTACTTCTGCACCCCAGCATCAGGTCATCCGTAAAGCAACGACATCTGCACCCCAGCCGCCCATAGGTCATTCCAATCCGCAAGTCCAGCCGGTTCCTGCCGCATCGTCTATCGGCAATTTAGCCAGCCGTTCAGATTTTGATAATGCTGCAGCCAGCTCAAAAGTCATGAATAAACCCAATATTCTGCGCGCGTCTCAGCAAATGCCTGGCGTTGCGAAGAATATCGGCATGAAATCTCTGACCACCAATTTAACGCAGAAACCTTCGGGCATGCAGCCGATTGTCAATACTTCCGCCATTTCTCAAATCGGCCATCAATCACAGCAAAATGCCCAAGTATCGCGTCAAGCCGTTGCTGCGCCTGTACGCGTTCCCCATATGAACATCCCAATCACACGCTCAAGAGCTGTCATCAAAGCCATGGCCATTCAACCGCATAAATCCTTCACAGGATTCCGATGGCCCAACGATGACCTCGCCATTGACGTTCTCGTCGCCACCTTGCTTGACAACGTCTAATCCAGCCAGTCGGCACCGCACGAAGCCATTAACGCGCGATCGCGAAACAACGTTTCACAGGGACCATCCGCAACCATATGCCCGTCTCTGAGAAGAATCGCGCGGCTGCACATGCGGTACGCAAATCCAATATCATGCGTTGAAATGATACGCGCCTGCGGCAAGTCCAATAATGCAGATTCCAGCCTGCGGCGCGAACACGCATCTAAAAAAGCCGTTGGCTCATCCAGCAAAAGAAGTTTCGGAGACATGCATAATACCGCCGCTAAAGCTGCCATGCGTTTTTCACCGCCACTCAGTGCATGCGCCGAACGTTCCGCAAATGCCTCCAACTCAAAACGGCTTAACCACTCGTCCACATGCTCACGGATTTCAGTCTCGGAATATCCCATATTTTCAAGCCCAAATGCCAAATCATCACGAATCGTCGGGCTGAAAAGCTGTTCATCCGGTGTCTGAAAAACAAATCCAATCTCACGACGGATTTGGGCCGCTGTTTTGCGTTCCAGCCGGATACCCTTCCATTCAATGACACCTGTATGCGGCACAATGCCGACCAAAGAAAGCATCAGCGTCGTTTTGCCTGCACCATTGGCACCAATAAGCGCAACGCGTTCATCCACTTCCACGTCAAATGAAATCTTATCGATAACCGGCTTCTCGCTGGTTGGATAACGCAATGTCAGCTCACGCACATTTAAAATTCGTTCACTCATCTCCAAAACCTTATCAAAATACACAAACTCATCATCATAACGGTCACCCCCCACTCCCCAAAAGTTGGCTTTCGATATTTCACAGGCCATCTGCTGCCTTGCGTGCCCCCAGCTTCATACCCTCTGCAAAGCATGGCATGATAAACGCTCGATGCGCGCTGGAAACTCCGTATCAACAAACCTCCAGCAAAACTCCCAAACCGAGAAATCATCACACCACGCCGTGATCCTCCGCGAAGCTCCCATGCCATTTTCAACCGTTTGGCTTCATCTATCAAAATACCGAGATATCGGCACATCAACTCAAAAATCTGCACCATTTCTGCCGGCATTTTCAGCTGACGCATGCCTAGCGCCAAATCGCGCAAAGACGTTGTGCCGATGAGCACCAAAATGGCTCCGACACATAACAATGTGCGCAAAAAAATCGAAATCAGGCTTAAAACACCGCCAGTTATGTTCATTCCCCAAATATAGAACAGCTCAAAATCCCAAAAACAACCCCATACTCCAGCAAAAACAGCAAACGGAAGCGCCACACACAAACGACGAAAATACAGCGACATCGGAATCGCCGACATCCCCAAAAACAAACACAATACCAGGATAAACGGCAACAGACGCACAGTTTCTTGCCGGTCACAAGACATGACACAAAGGACAAATCCAAGCGTCATCACAATTTTAAGCGCCGGATGAAACGCCTGTAATGGACCGCGGCTTTGAGCACATGATTCCAATGAATGCATCTTTAATCATCCCAAAAACTGTACGAAACTTTGCAGGCAAATCCCTGCTCAGATACAGCTTTTACATAAAAACCACATACACTGCGATATTTTCCATGTATACCCACACAGTGTCGCATTTCTCTCACAAGGCGGCATATCAATAGAGCTCTTGACTTACGCCTTGAGCTTCATCCCACAGCGTGTGCAAAAGTCTTTTGGGGCTCCGCCCCAAACCACGCCAAGGGGCTGAACTCCTTGGCCCCACAATGGGAACTTAGGTTTTCATAGATTAGCCAGGTACTGATAACTATCTTTTTTCGGGAAAATGGGGAGACACACGCTCTTTTTTTTCCCCGCAACCTGCCACTTCGTAAGTCTTTGGTAACTTTGCATACGCCGTGAGCTTCCCCCACAAAATCAACTTCATCATTCATATATTTCTCAGCAAAGGATTCTATTTATGCACATGTCAGATGCCTTGCTCAATCCAACCGTCAGTCTTACCATGGCCGGTGTTTCTGCGGCTGCCCTGGGATATGCATGTTTTAAGATGCGCCAGGATCCCAAGACCCATGAAAAACTACCTCTGCTGGCCATGGCTGGTGCATTTGTCTTCGCAGCCCAAATGATCAATTTTACAATTCCCGGCACCGGTTCAAGCGGCCATATCGGCGGCGGCTTGCTTTTGGCTGCCTTGCTTGGACCTTGGCCATCCTTGGTGACGATTTCCGTCGTTCTGCTCATTCAATGTTTGCTGTTTGCAGATGGCGGTTTACTGGCTTTGGGATGCAATATTTTTAATATGGGGGTTATACCTTGTTTGGCCGTCTATCCCTTGTTCAAATCCCTCATGTCACGCCATCTCATCGGCGGCACCATGACCGGCGCACTTGCGGCTTTGCCGCTTGGAGCTTTTGCCGTTGTCTTACAAACCACATTTTCCGGCATTACAGCACTGCCTTTCGGAGCTTTTGCTCAACTCATGCTGCCCATCCATCTTGCCATTGCCCTCGGAGAAGGTCTGGCAACGGCCGCAGTGCTGACATTTGTAGCCAAAACACACCCGGAACTCCTCGATGTTCCCCTCGATGTTTCAAAACTTTCTGAATTCAGACTTTCTAAAAAAGCTGTCATTGCCATTTTAGGCATTGTTGCCGTTTGTCTTGGGGTTGGTATTTCTGCCTTTGCCTCCGCACTGCCTGACGGTCTGGAATGGGCGATTCTCAATACGGCAGGCACCGAAAACCTTCCTGTTTCATCACAAACGATGTTTACAACCGCTCAAACAGTTCAAAATCAAACCTCCCTTTTCCCCGATTATGCATGGGATCCCATCCCAGGCGGTTCTTATATTGCCGCAGCCATCGGACTTATCGTCACATGTCTGGCTGTTTTCGGACTCGGACGCGTTTTTTCTAAAAAACACACCAAAGCGATTTGAAACCTTGTCCACGACATACGCAAAGTTCTTTGTGGCTCAGCCCCAAACCCCGCCAGAAAGCTCACCCCCCTTGAACATGCCTATCTTCTCAATTTTTTTATGCTGATACCCAGCTGATTCATTCGGATCAGAATTTTCTGCTTGATGCTTTTGCTCTCGTCACCAAACAGTTTTTTTCCCATGAGCTGCAAGTCGCCGTCACACAGTTCAAACATCTGGCATAAATAACGGCGTTCAAGGGTCTGTCGCAGTTCCCCAAAATCTGCCATTTCACCGATTTCGCAAAATGCCGTCCCATCAGATAATGCAGTCTGAGCTTGATGTGCCGCCTGAACCTTGTCAATTCCACCAAGCAATGTCAGCGCATAATAATGGTCGATTTCTACGATACGGCTTTTGGAATTTGAAACTTTCAAATCATACAATGCCCTTAAAATAAGGGTATCCAACACACTTTCAAGCTCTCTCGTGTTGCCTGGCCATTCGTATGAAAGGAACAAATCCCGTGTTGCCGGTACAAATCGAATACAAATATCGTCTGAAGTGACAGTGCCAATGTTTTGAAATTCTACCTTAATATGTGAACCGCCACCGCACCTGCGTTGCATATCCATGACATGCGGCATCATATCTTCGCCATGCATCATTTTTTGCACCAGCGTTTCCACAAGCGCCGGCAAATCATCACGTCGCTCCACAAGCGCTGGCAAAGCAATCCGCATTGCAGGTCCAAAACGCATATATAAATCGAATCTGAATCGATTGGCTGCAATCTCCTGCTCAAGATCAAGATGGGTTGCCACCACGACTTTGACATCTACACGCCGCCTTGTTTCATGTGCCGCACCGACGCGCCGAAGCATTTTATCCTGTAAAAACAGCAGCAATTTGCGCTGATTCTCCATAGACAAATTGCCGATTTCATCGAGAAACAGAATGCCGCCGTCTGCTTCTTCAATCATGCCAGCTCTGTCCTGAGTTGCCCCCGAATAAGCACCTTTCACATGTCCAAATAATTCACTTTCTACCAGCGTGTCGGGAATGGCTGACAAATCCAAAGTCACCAGTTTTTTGCGACCGCTCATTGGCAAAATGATATGTTCAACAAGCGAACTTTTACCTGAACCGCTAGGCCCCGTAATCAACAGCGTTCTCGGCCCCTGACTCATGATTTCCAGCTGACGGCGGATCAGCTGAATACGCGGTGACGATCCCCAAAAATATCCCTGGACAACCGTGGCTTCACGTCCCATACGTATGACGCTTTCCAAACGCGTCGCCAAAGCATCCAAACTGTCTTCGTCATCGACAAACTGAAGCCCTTCAAGCCCTTCCAAAAGACTTGCCGCACCATCCGGCAAACGGCTCAACGATGTCATCAGCATAATCGGAATATGACGAAATTCCGGCATACGTCGCAAATGACGGGCTATCACAAGACCTTGCAATGCCTTGACCTTCTCTTCCGTATTGAACGCAGGCATATCGGGAAGCCACAACAGCTCATCCGGTCTCAAATCATCAAACCTCACGTCCAAAAGCACGGCATCAAGTCGCCGCGCATGCATGCGCGCAAAACGCAAAGCCTCCACTGTATCCTGATAAGTTCTGGCTCGTTTGAATTCACAGCTGTCGCGTTTGGGGCATTCTGTGCATTCATATTCTGTTTTACCGCAACGTCTTGCCCACAAAAAACGTTCGCGAAACGTTGGATGCGCCTGAAGTCTGTCCACCAAAACAAGGCGATCATCCACAACAAGCACGCGAGGCTTTTCAACGGTTTCTCCCCGCGCATCGATACCGTTTTTTGAAGATAAAACAGAAACCTCTGAAAAATTCTCCAATTTGGCGGCTTTATCTGTACTTTTCAAAGCCTTCGTTGAATGGGGTTCTGCATATTTTCCTGCAACCGACTGTCCTTTTTCACCGGATAAAGCTTTTGTCTCAGGTGTCAAACCAAAAAATTCAAGTGCTGACCAGGCATCATCCTGAGTGTCCGTCATACCGGCACAAGACGGCTCACATGCCACTTCAAACCTATGAACTGACTCTGTAAGTGCCCTTAAATCATGAATCAACGCCATATCGGGCACACCGCCGCAAAGCATCAGCTTCTTCAATCCAGATTCGTGCTGTTTTAAAGCCGCACAAGCCTTTTCAATCTCAACAAATGCAGTATTTAACCTTTCCGACCAACCTTCATCTCGGCGCATTCGGAATCCCAAAACGCACGCTAACGCACAAATTCCGCTGCCTGAATCAAAAATACGTCGAATCAGCACTCGAATTTCATCAGCAGTCAAGATTTGTCCTTCAGCAGGAATGTCGAGATGTTTAATAAGGTCGTGCCTGACCCGGCGAGCCATTTCTAGAGTCTGCATGGAACATGAACCCAGTTGTTATCCGGTAGATGAAATGTGACAAAAACAATTTCTAAAATGATCGAGTTTATACCCATGATGTCATGGACGCGAAGGCAAAGCTATGTCGCCTTTCGGCGCCATACGCTTTGCTTTGCGCGGCTATGTCGCCTGCGGCTCCATACACCGCGCCAACAACATCTGACAAATTTTTACAAAAAGATTCCAAAGCGAGTCCACATCAATACGCTGAGAAATCTTTGACCCCTTATCTCATGCTCAAATACAATATGGTGTAAAGCTACTCCTCTTTCTCCTCTTGGAAAAAGGGAAAAGAGACTCATGTTCAGACAGTCCTTAGGAAATATCTGAATAAAACTCGTGCGGGGCGTTGCGGGGCGCCGTCCCCGCATCGGGGGTAGCCGCGTATTTGCTTGCAAATAGCGGCGTAGGGGGCTTGGCCCCCTTATATGCAAAAAAGAAATTGTTCAGACAGTCCTTAGATGCTGCACGCTGATTTTTTAGAGACAATAACCATTATCACAATATTGCCCAATGTTGCAGTCGTCATCCCAAAAACATTCCTTGATGCAATAACCATCATAATAGCAAGCGTAGCCAAAATCACAGTCAAAATCATCATCGCAAGATTGATCAGAACCTGATGAAGACGACGGAATACAATAGCCAAAAGTGCACTCTTCGCCGACGTAGCAGTCACTATTCCATGAGCATTTTAAATTATCGTTAACACAATAGCCGTTTGTGCATCTTTCATATTCATAGCAATTGCCATCGCCGCTGCATGTACGGAAGTCATCACTTCCAGGAATACAATAACCTTTATAGCAAATCTCTTCGCTATAGCAGCTGCTGCTGCTTGAACAACTAAAATAAGAATTGACGCAATATCCCTCATGACAATCTGTATCTGACATCCAGTCAGGACAATCAAAATCCGAACTGCAAGTCAACTCTGAAAGATAAATACACTCATGGTTTTTGCATGTCTCATCGCTGGAACAATCTGAATTGTATTTACACTCCGCCACTTCACAAACCTTGTCATTGCAATACTCGTCATCATGACAATGGTTATCATTAAGACAGTAGCCTGTATAAGCTTCAATACATCGACTCGATGAACAGATTTCATAAAGAGCACATTCATTATTGGATTTGCATTTTTGAATACACGTATTGGCGTCACTGCAATATTCGTCATCAAGACAATGTTTATCTTCCAGACAGTAACCTGTGTAGGATTCAACACATTCCCCCGATGAACAGGTCTCATAAATGGCACATTCTTTATCGGATTCGCATTCTATACATTGATAGTTCTTACATTTTTTTTCGCTTTCACAATCTGAATCGACTCTGCACTCCATCTCTGTACACTTACTGCCACTGCAATATTCGTTTTCAAGACAATGTCTATCCTCCAGACAGTAGCCTGTGTAGGATTCAACACATTTACCCGATGAACAGATTTCATAAAGAGCACATTCATTATCGTGTTGACAATCTGAGCACAGGTTATTTTTACAAAGCTCACCTCCAGGACAATCTTGTCGAACATCGCATGTATCATCTTCATGATGTCTGCAAATGTTGTTTCTGCATGATTCATTTTCGCGACAATCGTTATCAGAGGAGCATTGATAATCCACCGTAATCTGACAAATATTGCTTAAACAAGTTTCATCGGTTCTACAGTCATCGCTGGAAGTACATTGCGAATAACAATAACCTTCAAGGCAAACGCCATCTGCCGAACAATCGGTGTGTTGAGTACAGCTCTGCAGGGATTCACACGTGTCAGTTCTGCAAACTTCGCCCAAACGGCAATCAGCACTGACACCGCATGAATCATCGTTTTGATGCTTGCATTGATGATTGAGACAATCAAATTCAGCTGGACAATCGGCTGTTTCATTGCAACTGATTTGAATATCAGCATACTGTCTGCAAGTATTATCGACACAGGCTTCATCGGCATAACAATCGGCTGACACTTGGCACGAATAATCATCCCAAGCTTTACAGAAACGGTTGAGACAAGAAAATTCAGAAGGACAAGCGCTATCGTTT
Source organism: Pseudomonadota bacterium (assembly GCA_017629415.1). The sequence goes on from JAGBXG010000069.1 coordinate 8,088, forward strand.
TCACAAGGAATCGTTTGTGAAACCGGGATGATGCAATAACCTTCGTAACAAATTTCACCCAAATAACAATTGTCATCAGAAGTGCATGCGTCTTTGGATTCAACACAATTCTCATAATGACATGTCAATGCATCACTACAGGAGAGCATTTCATGACATGGGATGCGTTCAGGCGCATCAATATGCTGTTTCGTACGGCAAATGTGGTCAACACAAACAGATTTATCATCACAATTCGCATCAGTATCACATTTTACAGCGTCAACACATTGCCCATCCTTGCAGAGCTCATCTTCTCGACACTCACTGTCAGAATCGCAGTTATCACGCTCACCTTCGAACGCAAGAACGCAAAAACCATCGTAGCCATATTCGTCTGATTCCTCGCAGATATAACCCTCGTCACACTCTCTGCTGCTGGAACAGGAATCACTTAAGTCAACGCAAGTGTTACGAAAACAAGTCTTACTGGCACATTCAGTATCGCTATAACAGGACGCGCCATTTTCTTTCCCAGAATCATAAACGCATGCTCCATCCGTACAAATGTAATCTGTTGGGCAATCCCAATTATAAGAGCATTCCGGGCGATCAAAATCCCAAACACATGGCCCATCCATACAGACGTATTGACTATTTGGACACTCCCAATCATAAAAGCATTCATCGTCATTGCAGGCCGCAGCGCCCCCTGAAATGACCAAAAGAGCAAAAAGAAAGTTAAGCTTTTTCATGATATTTTATCCTTAAGCAAAAAGAATTATCAAAAAGGAAGACTTCAAAAAGCTGGACTGCCCAGATATTCAGAGGCTGCCTGTAACAGGCCGTTTTTGGGTATTGCAAAAATTATTCCGATGCCACTTTGCGGCCCACTTTGAGATGATAACCGTAAATCAAGATACAGCAGACAATCGACATACCGGCAAAAATGGCCCACATCAAACCTGGGCTTTGCATATCTTGAGCAATTTGTTTGTACAACGTACCTGAAAGGATACCTCCAAACAGTGATCCAATCGCATTGCTCCACATATAATATCCCATGTACATGCCGACTTTATCGCGAGGTGCAACGGCATGTGCCGTGTACTCTTTCGCACGCGGTGAGGCCATCATTTCGCCAAAACTGAAAATTGCCACACCGATCATGATAAGCCATGGTGATGCGCCAAAACCGATAAGCAGGAAACTGACTGCTGTCAGGAATATACCGATCATAATTGCAATCAACGGCTTCATCTTGGCATTCAAAATCGAAACAATCACTTGGAATACGATAATGCAGAATGCATTGATATTGACAAAATGTTCCGGCTTGAGACCGCCATTTTTATCCATAAATGTCATGGCCAAAAGCCCCTCTTTCGACGTATCCATGCCAAGCGCAGAACCCACAGATAAAATGAAATCCATCACAGGCTGCGAATTGATCGTATCCCCAATATAAAGCGGCAACGTGATAAACAGCTGATTATAAGCAATCCAAAAACTTGAAAGCAGCAAAAGGAAAAGCAAAAAACGCTTGTGACCAATGCGCATGCAATAGTTTGTCTTTTTCGCAAGACGAAGAAAACCATCAAAAATGACATTGAGCATCACCCAGGCAAAAGCAGCCAAGGTGACTTGTTCAATCGGGAACCACTTGCACCCCATGACAAACATAACCAAGGTGACAAAAAACATGACAAAGAAACGGCCATTTCCAATCACTTCAAACATCTCATTCATCACTTGTTTGAATGATTTGGCTTTGGCAGCTGTTTCATCGCGAGGCGGTTCTTTATAAAACAGCAATAAAATAGGAATATTCAAAGCTATCCATGCCGACGAAGCCATAAAAACATAATCCCACCCCTGCGAACGTAATGTCGTTGCCAACAAAGGACCGACAAAACCGCCGATATTCACCATCATATAAAATATCCCGAATGCCAAAGACCCATTCTTTTCATTCGAAACCCTGCCAATTGTCCCCACAACAAGCGGCTTAAAGATGGATGCACCAATCCCCACACATAAAAATGCTGCAAAAAATGTCGGCATCGTCTCCATCTGGCCTAAAAGCCAATAAGACGGTGCCATAATCGCATACGAAATAAGCAACATCTTCTTGTAACCATAGCGATCACCCAATGCACCAGTCACAAACGGAAACAAATAAATCAAAAATGTAACGGCACCTTGCACAATACCGCGATCGGCAGACGTCAGACCCAAACCGCCGTCAGATACCGCATCGCACATATAAATCGACGATAATGCATAAAACCCATACCAAGCCATGCGCTCCACGATTTCCATCGTATTGGCTATCCAAAATGAACTATGAAAGGATTTTATCGTACTTTTTAACGACATTTTTTCTTCGGTCACAGCTGATTCAGCTGTACGTGTTTCGTCTGACATAAATCTCCTATCTGAATGGGGCATGAAACAAGCTCAAAACATGCTTCAAATTCGAAAAATAAAATCGTTTGATAAAACTCCAGAACTCCATCCAAATGTAGGTCTATCATCCAAACCACATCCAGATGTAGGTTTGTTTCATACCAATAACTTTGAGCATTACAAACAGATTTATTATAGTAACAGATTGGAAAAACGCATTGCCCCGGCTCACCCATAAAAACGTTAATCTATTGTGGGTTCCAAGAGGATCAGCTCATTGGCGAAGGTTGGAGCAAATAAAACGAAAACTTTATATATACCATTGTGGATTCCAAGGGATGCAACCCCTTGGCATGATTCAGTCCTTCACGAAACCACTTGAATTCAACCATAAAATTGACGATTTTGATGCGAAAACAAAGATACATTGCATTTCTGCTCATATCATTTGCAATCTCAGGGTGTACCGACCCTCAGCCTTGGTCTAACGCCCAAAGATTCGATAAAACCGAAACTTCAGTCGTTTACGATGCTCCCCAAACAGCCGCCGAAGACATTGCCGCAGCATGGTCTCCAAGTGCCCTCGTGCCCATTTCAGACAATCGGATCATTTATGCGGCCAAAGGCACTCGCAAGCTCATTGAACTGGAAACAGATACTGGAAAACAGCATATCTTGTTCGATTTGACATCGACTGAAGAACAATTTTCATCCAATGCATGGGCCAGCGGACTTTATTGGATCAAAGATTGGCTGATTGTGGCAACCCCCCAGCAAAAATTGGTATTTTGCAACCGGCTGACAGGGCAAATTGTATCCATCGGCATCACCAACAATCCTGATGCCATATTGCCGGCAGACGGTATAACCCTCGAAAATATTGACTTCGCCCTTTTTGGCGGCATTGCCCCAAGCCCTACAGGCATTTATCTGGCACTCGGCGAACAAATTTTTCATGCCGAATGGGACGGACATCATCCTCAAACTTTGTCTCAGGCAAAACTCAAACATATCGCAGGCGCATTAGAAAACAACGACAATGCAGATTCCCATGATGCCCTGAAAACGCCATTGTCTTTGCATGCCTATACACATTTTGCCCACAAAGATGGCTGGCTGTTTTTTTGGTCAGGCCGCCGGCTCAAGGCCGTCAAAGACGGCGTGATGCTTACCATTACAGGACATGGCTTTTCTTCACCAACAGGAGAACTCGATACATTCTATGCTTATGCCTTACCCACAGATCCGCCGCTCATCGCACATCAGGGCATACTTTATACCCCGTATTGGGATGACAGCCCTGCACTCCTGCGCATAGATGTGACCAATATCGATACATCCACACACGAAGTCACCGGTACCTTGTATGACATTTATCCGCAATCGGGCGTTTTAAACACCCTTGCACCCTGGAAAGATAAAATCATCAGCGCAGACACCGCAGCCGGCAGCTTCTGGCAGTTCAAACCTGAATCATTGCCAACAGACACGATTGAAACCACGCGCATCTTTGGCCCGGAATCGCCGAAAACACGGTTTGAAAGCATTGCCACTGATCCGCATTCCCCCTACGAACCAAACGCAATCCTTGCACCACAGGCCATTGCCACCTTTAAAAATGAGGCTTATCACCTCGTCTATGCCCCAACTCTCAAACGTTTGAGCTTGCTGCCAGCACATTTTCAAAAATCAGCACCCGTCTGGGAAGGCTATCTTTCACATCTCCTCACAGATGGCGGCAAACGTGCCTGGTTTGCAGCCTCCAACACGATGTATTTTTTCGAACTGAGTGACAATATGAACATTCAGCTCAGCCATGTGCCGCAATTCTTTCGCTCCGCACCAATAATGGGTGTTCCCTGCGATCGCGCACGATTCAGACTGACTCATCCTGCCCAAATCGAAACAGCAGGCAACGAAGTCTGGCTTTTCATCCCAGATGCTTACCGCGTTCTTCAGTATCATGCCCAAAAAGATCAAGCCACTTTCATGCACGAGGGCGGATGGTACAAACCCAGTGCAGAAAACCCATCATTTATCTCAGGTGCACTCCAAATCAGCACCGTTGAACAATGGAAAGCCGCCCAAAATATGGAAATTCTCGTCCTCAAAGATGATGCCGATGAACCCTATCTCGCCGTTATCAACCTCAAAACCAAATCCAAAAAAATCGCCGGACATCTCTTTTACCCTAACGACGGCTTTGTCCTTGCCGGCGGCGGCGCCCAACCCATCGCAAACGGCCTCCCCCTGGAACAGACAGACTTGGATGCCATTCATGCCATCGCCATGACGCCGCAATCCTCCATTATTGTCGCCACAAACGGCAATTTGTTCGAAACGACATCCGAAGGCATCTGGCAAGTATGGCAAACATGCACTTTAGAAAGCCTGCCGCATCCCCCGGAATCGCTTGAAATCACGGGGACCCCCGGTAAACGCATCGTGTGGGCCAAAACCGGCGGTCAGATCTATGCCTGCGCAGAATCCCAAACCACGGCGGCTGGCTTCGCAATAACCACGCAATGGACACAAATCCCACAAAATCACATAGAACCTTGCACAGAATCCTCCAAACTCATCATGTTTGAAAATACTGACCGTCAAATATGCCGGCTGGATACTCAAATGCCGTCTTCTGACCCCAAATGCCTGTCTGTACCCGATGATTTTGATGTTTGGGACATCGCCTGCAATGACCAAAACCTTTATGTCTCCGGGCACATGATATCAAAAGATCAAAATCTCATCATGCACGCATCATTGGACACTTTCCAAACACTCACCCATTATCTTGGCATGGGTTCTGGCCTGCCTGACGAAGAAATCATCAGCAAAATCACGTTAGGTTCACGCCTCGGAGGCATGGCCGTGGATGGCATTCCATGGCTTTATTTATGGATGAAAGATACTTGCACCCTATGGAAAATGCCGGCATTCCGTCAGCATGATATCGATGCAGATACCCCTGTATACCGACTCGTCACCGACAGCCTGCTTTGCAATGCAAAGGCTTTTGCCGTTACGCAAACCGGACAAATGGCCATCGTTACAGACCAAACCTTGTATGAAATCGATGGCACTGATTTTATCCCTTTGGGAAAACTGGAACACGAAGTTATCGACATGATAGCCATGGGACACGGTTTCGTCCTCATGACAAAAGACGGCCTCTATTTATGGGAAAAAGGCCGAATCACCAAACGTGCCTCCAACCCTCTGTGGAATGATGGAAAAGCCATACATTTTGCCAAACCTGGCACCGTTTGGCCCCGAATGACACAGTCCCCCGGCGAAAATGCCGTTCTGGTGCCCGTTTTTGAAGGCGACAGAATTGTCAAGATTGCGTTATAAACCGCGCCCTTTAAAATGCATTTGTGCGCCGTATTGTCAAATAGGCGCACGGCGAAGCGTATTGCGTCAGCAATAGCGAAGCCCCCCAAAAATCGCCTATTTCTATACTGTTGGATGCCATGTCCCATACTTCCACGCCTTCATGGCTTCATGACAATACGTCAAGACTGCACAAATTCGTGCGGCTCATGCTCTTTCTGACGTCGTTTTCGTGGACGTTCAATCCAATTCAGGATTACATGGGCGAAGGCACACCCATTGAAAAAATTATCACGCGTATGCTGCCCATGTTTATCGTGGTCACCTATTGCGTGACATGCCAATACCGCGAACGCATCAAACAAATGTTCCGGCCGGGATGGTGGCCCCTGCTCTGGTATATCGGCATCGGCATTTTGTGCGGCATAACCAGCGTGCAGCCTGCACTTTGTGCATGGAAAGGCGCCGAAATCATCATCACACTGATGTGGATCATGACCGCATGCAGGGACGCAGATACCACACGCAGGGAATTTATGGCCTTCAGCCGCATGATTGAAGGCCTTTTGCTCGTAACCGTTTTGCTGGCCTTCATCAATCCGGCGCTCGGCTTCCGACATTCTTCCTCCATCATTCCATGGCTTCAGGGCTATCTGCCTATCCTCAACCCCAATGCCATCGGCTTCATGTCGGTCATTGCCGTCGCCCGACTGCTCTTTTTTCCGGCCAAATACAAACCCGTACGACTCATGCTTGTCGCGTTTACACTGCTCTGCGCACAGTCTCGAACTTCGTACGGTGTCACTTGCCTCATCTTGTTCATCTTTATCATCGAAGGCCTCAGAACAAGACAGCTCCTCCGCGTCGCCATCGCATCTTTCTTTGGCATCGGCGCACTCTTCCTCTTTATGGGATGGATCGACACAATCCTGACCATCTTCATGCGCGGACAAAGCATCGAGGAATTCAGCACGCTCTCGGGACGTACAGATTATTGGGCTTTTGCACTCGAAAGATCCTCATGGTTTGGCGGCGGCCTGGCCACAGGCTCAAGAAGCCTCATCTTCGTTGGCGAAGAAACCTTTCATAAAGGAACCGTCAATATGCACAACTCCTTCATTGAAGCCCTCATGGGCACGGGATATGTCGGCGCTGTGCCCTTTATTGCCATGTTTGCCTTCAATATCCTGCGACAAGGAGGACGAACGCTGACAAAACCATCACTCTCGGAAGCCACTTTCTTCGTGATGACCTTCATCTTCATGGCTCGCGCCATGACCAGCATCGTTCTGGCCGTCTTCTCGTTCGACTTCATCATTATGATGCATTTCTGGGCATGGCTCACTTACCGCGAAACTGATAACCCAATACCTCAAACAAAAATCCGCCCCATACCTGTGGCTTACGCCACAACAAACTACGAACGCGCTAAGGCCTTGCCTGAAAATTCTTGCCAACACACCCATTCGGAGTAAATAAGGCCGCCTTTTTGCATCAGGGCATACATTGGGCAGAATTCAACTCGACAGCATTCACATTCTTAAGAATCGCCCAAAATTCTTTTTTTACTAAGGGGGCAAAGCCCCCTGCGGCGCTATTTGCTTCGCAAATACGCGCCTACCCCCACTGCGGGGCTTCGCCCCGCAACGCCCCAATCCAGTATCATCCAGACCTTTTCTAACCATAACATCCAACATTTTCGTAAGTTTCAATGGCTAAACATCAATTTTTTGAAGATATCCGTAAATTCCCCAATCTGCTGTGCCTCTATCGCCTCGTGGCCATTGTCGTCAGCGTCACCTTTTTCCTTTGCGAATACCCCGTCATCGGCTCAACACTCGGACTCACTGCCGGATTGACAGATTATTGGGACGGCATTTACGCCAGAAAACATAACATGGTGACAAAACTCGGAGCCCTGCTCGATACCGTCGCCGACCTCCTGTTCAATTTCTTCGTCATTTCAGCCGCCGTCGTCATGGATGTCTGGCCCATTTGGGTCCTCTATCTCTGGGGCTTCCGCGATCTCGTCGTCCTCGCCATGCGCGCGTCCGCTGGACAGCTCGGATTCGTCATCCCCTCAAACTACCTCGGAAAACTGGCTTCAAACTTCATCTTCTATGCCATGTTCCTCATGCCGCTCGTCTGGGCTCTCACCAGCTCAGAATACCGTTATGCCGATTTCGTCCAGGCCCATTTCCATCCCATGTTTTGTGAAGGCATGTGGTGGTTTGCATTCATCGGCTTGCTGATTGGCATCGCCATGCAATGGAAAGCAGCCTACGACTACGCCAAAGTCTATATCCACAAATATGACGAAGTGCACAGAGCGCAAAAAGAAAACGAAGAAAACGAAAACGACATCGATTCTACTGACGATTTTTAAGCCGAAGTTTAATTTATTAAAGGATGCATCATGAAATGCTTTCTCTATATTCCGCCATTTGGCTGCGAAGGAACAAAGGTCAACAATATCTCTGAAATTCGTATTGGCGGCCTCACACTCGTTGAGCGCGCATGCCGAAGCATACAAAAAGCCGAGTTCGATGAAATCATCATCATCAAACCCGACACCGTCATGATCCCGAACGATGAAAAAATAAAAATTCCCGTTCAAAAACATGACTACGAAACACGCGCCAAAGAAATTGCACCCATTTTAGCAGAACTCATTCCAGATGAACCGTGCGCTTTCTGCACACTCGATGGCATGATCAGCCCCGAATGCTTAAAAATGCGCCCACAAGGAGCCGATGTCCGCATCACAGCCGGTGATGCACAAACCGGCATCTACTTTATGAGCGCAAAAACACTCAAATCCATCTTCACAAGTGAAGACTGTTTATTCGGTCTGCCCAGCGAAATTACAGAAACTTTTCTGGCCCCCCCAAAAGCCCTTTATCACCGCATTGTCAGTGCCGAAGATATCAAAATCGGACGCGATAAACTCACTCAGTCCCTGCGAAAACCCCTCGGACGTGACGCAGACGGCCTCGTGGCATACTTTATCAATCGCCCTTGTTCCCTGCGCATCAGCAAACATCTGGCCAATACCCCCATCACACCCAACATGGTCACCGCTTTTGGCCTCATCCTCGGGCTGGCAGCAGCACCCCTTGTCGCCACCGGTGATCCATGGCTCATGGCACTGGCAGTCTTTCTCTGGCAAACCTCGTCCATGGTCGACGGC
>JAGBXG010000070.1 GCA_017629415.1 Pseudomonadota bacterium
ACGATGCAAACAAAGGGGGGCTTGGCCTCTAAATCTTCGACATATTCGTAAAAAGGCACAACACCTTCAAAATTCAAGCTTTCTAAGATGCCGGCTTCGCGTTTGAACAGTTCATATTGTTTCCACGTCGTAACCGAGTGAACATTGAGCTGCTTAATGGCCACGCGTTCGCCGTCACTTTTGCGTTCTGCCAGCCACACTTGGCCTTGCGAACCTTTGCCAAGCTTTTTGAGATAAGCATATTTGGATCTTAATGGCTCAGGCATTGGTATTTCGAGGGCTTCAGCTTCAGTATTTTGTATCTTTGAACTTTGAATCTGTGTGCTTAAATCGGTCATATCAATCTTAAGTCTTTTTTTATGGGGCTCCGCCCCACACTCCGCCAAGGGGCTGACCCCCTTTGGAATTTCGCAATCTGGTGGGATTGAGTGGGGGCGATTTATTTTCTTGTGCATTTTAGGTGCGAAATGGGACCCTGTATCCCATTCCGCTTTCCTGTTGCACGCCACTTCGTAAGTGATTTGCGACTTTGCATACGCCGTGATTCCACGTCCCCAATCACGCGCCTCATTTTGCTTGCCCTGCTGCGGGAGGATGCCCATGTCGAGGATGGCCTTGCGAGCTGCGCAAACAAAGAAGCCATGGGACTTGCTACATGTGCAGGCGCAAACCAACTTGATACCATGTATGCTGCAATTTGATACCATTTACATGCAGAAAGGCGTAATTTTTAAAATTAATCTATTATTGTTTTGGAAAAAGACACAAAAATCTTGCCAAAATGGCATATTCTTGAAATGTACAATTTAGATGGAGTGCCTGGTTAAATCTAAAGGCCGCTCTGAAACATACATCAATGCCGCAAGGATTGATGTATGGATTGATTTGATATGAAGCCAGCCTATGCCGCTGCGCGCCATACGGCTGGCCTGCACCGCTATGGCATCGCGCCCTGTTCAGGTTGCGATGCCATACGCAGTGCAATATTTTACTTATCATTGTCCAAAAGGATATCTATGAAAAAACATATCTTAACAGCTTTTTTGATGGCAGCGACATTGACCGGATGCGGCGCCAACCTCATCAGAACCATTGATGACACAGAGTTTGGAACCTGGAAATATTACGAAGATGAGGTGGATTCTTATACAGATATCAATCTTGTCTATGTTGCCCGTAATGGTCAAACATTGGAAAATTTTTTTGCCACAACCGGATTTTATCATGGGGTTGCCATTGCGACTAAATGTTCTACCATTAAAAATGATAAAACATGCGCTGCCTGGCAATATTATTTAATCAGTCCCAATGCAGAAATTATTGCCGATTTATCAGCTTATGAATTGCCAACTTTGGGAGTTTGTCTTCCCCATCCTAAAAACAGTGGCGATAAACCTTATCCTTCACTACTTTACTTAGCAGATCGCGGTGAGCCTCAACCCTTTGACTTTCCACTAGCTTCGAATTTTTTAAATCTTCATTATTCCAGTAAACCTAAACATGAAACATGCGCGCAATCTACATTAAGCGACAACCATTTGGCTTTCTATAAAGACCGCATCCTTGTCTATGATCGCAAAGCCGACCGTTATGGATTTATTGATTTCAACGGCAAACTTGTGATTCCGGCGATATATAAAGCAGCATCTTCCTTCTATCCAGATGGATATGCCTATGTTATCAACGAAGATAACGTTCCTGGAAAAGTGACTGCAGACGGTACCTTTATACCATTTACTTATCCATGCATCACTAATGTTTCAGATGACCTGCGTGTAGTAAGTAACGAAGGTAGGATTTATCAATACTCAACGAATACACCTTTCAATCACAAACTTGCTTATTATACCCATGAATTGACATCCAGTTCGAAACAGAATTGTTCCGGTTCTAAAGTTGGGGTTGCTGATAAAGACTATCATATCATTGTACCGGTTCAATATGATCAAGTGACAGTGAGTAAGGATACACCTTTTATTATTGCCAGTAACAACAATGCGAAAGCTCCTGATCTTTATCGCAAAGATGGCACAGCCTTGTTCAAAGGCACCGACTACGTTTCGATTATTCCCGGCAAAGAATTTGTCACCAGAAAACATCAGAATGGAAAATGGTCCGTCAGTAATGAAATGGGCACCTTTGACACAACTCCGATTTATGATACCATTAGATACTTCTATCAAACTAAAGATATCGGAACATATATGATTTCTAATTATATTATCGTCAGACAAGGGAATAAAGCGGGCATTATCGATAACGCTGTGCGTCTTGTCGTCCCCATCAAGTTTGATGATATCAGCTTTGAATCCGAAGATTTGCTGATTACAGAATTGAATAATAAATATGGTGTATTTTATAAAGGGGTTGAACTCTATGAACCCATTTATACACAGATTGGCGAATTTATCGATGGTAAAGCAATCGCGAAAATAGGTGAGAAAGAACACTATCTTTTCTTAGATAAAGAAAAAGAGATTGAGTTCTACAAATCCATGCATGTGCCACCCCCTCGTTTTGATCACAAAGGACCTAAACCTGAAAAATAGGCTGCAAACATCTTAACTTCTGCAAATTTCTTCTGTCATGATGAGAGAAAGCATGGAAAACAATAAAAAACAGTATTTTTAACCGGTGCCACCGGCACTATGGGGAAAAGCCGGTCTTCTCGAACTTATCAAACGCTTGGATCGCTTCAATGTCGTCGTTTTGGCACGCCTCAGCCAAGTCAATCGCGAACAATTGGCCCCATCCAAGGGGCTGAGTTCTTGGAACCCGTCAAGGGGTATTGCCCCTTGGGACCCATTTGGGAAAAGCGTTTTTCGTGTTTGCAAAACACTTTGTACACGGGGTTGGGTGAAATGGGGCTCCTACCCCATTCCGCTTTTCCCATCACATACCTATTTGTAAGTGATGGGTGATTTTGCGTATGCCGTGGGGAGGGATTGGACTTTACTAAAGGTGCTGCGCACCTTTAGAGCCTTGCAATTTTGAGCATTTTTTTAGATTAGACAAGTATTGATGATTCAGGGATGTTCGAACAATTGCTCCATAACCCTTAATGCCTTTTTCCAAAGGAGCAAAAGGAGCAATTTTGTGCAATCATTTAGACTTTTTCTCAATTCAATATTTTCAGTACACGTTAAAGTTACAAAACCTTTAGTCCTCATCATGTTTTTTAAGGGAAAGAGTCCCTTGGCAGGGGGTGGGTTGGAGCCCAACAAGAACTTTGCAATGCTGTCAATGATGGGTACGGCTTGCAACGTGGGGGATTGGTATATAAAAAGGGCGGAGCGTATGGCGCGTGAGCGGCATAGCGAAGCCTTGGTCCGGCGTATGCGTTGCGCGAAGCGGAATGCATAGCCGGACGGTAAAAAATAGGCTAGTTGTGAGTTGGAAGCTTGAAGTTTGGGAGTTGGGGGATGAGTGGGGCTCTCAAAGTTGTGTGTATGGTTCCATTGCAGTTGAAATATTGGGAAAGCGTCGGATATGGCCAAAAGTTTGAAAGAGTTTGAAAAAATTCATGTTGAGAATGCGACGGAGAACAATCTGGCGCATGTGACGGTGGATTTTCCGAAGGCGGCGTTTACGGTGGTGACGGGGCTGAGCGGTTCGGGGAAGAGTACGCTGGCATTTGATACGCTGTATATGGAATCGCGGCGTCGGTATTTGGATACGCTTTCGATGTATGCGCGTCAGTTTGTGGGGGCGATTCGGCGGCCTACAGTGGAGCGGATTACGGGAATTACGCCGGCGATTGCAGTGGTTCAGGGCACATCGGGCAATAATCCGCGTTCGACGGTGGGGACGGTGACGGAGATTTATGACTTTATTCGTCTGCTGTGGGGGCGCGCAGGTGTGCAGATGTGTCCGAAATGTCGGATTGAAGTGGCAGCGACGACGGCAGACGCCATCATTTCACGGCTGATGACGTGGCCGGAAAGGACGCGCGTTATTTTGTATGCGCCGATTGTGCAGCAGCGCAAAGGTATGCATGAAGATGTGCTTAAAAAGCTGCGGAAGGCCGGATTTTCACATGTGAGGATTGACGGCACGATGCAGGATTTGGCCGAAGTGGGTCAGCTGAATAAAAATATCCGGCATACGATTGAGTTGGTGGTGGATCGCGTCATTATTAAGCCTGAAGCGGCCGGGCGCATTGCAGAAAGTGTGATGACCGCGCTGCGATATGGGGACGGTCAATGTTTGGTTGAGCGCTTGTTTGCGGATGCGCCGTCGCAGATGATGATTTTTAGTGAACGTGCGACATGTCCGCGCTGCGGTCTGTCTTTTCCCGAGTTGTCGCCGGATATGCTGGCATTTAACAAGCCTGCGGGTGCTTGCACGCATTGTCATGGGACTGGGAGTGAAATTGTGATGCGTCCCGAATGGCTCATTGGGGATCCTGGACTGCCGTTGATGGTGTCGGGGGATAAGCCGATGGGATTTTTGCCGCTTGTGAATGTCGAAGATGACGAGGTGAAGGCAAAACTGGAAACTTTGGTGAAAGCGGCGCTCAAAGCGTGCCATTTGAAAGCTTCAGATACGTGGGAGGGGCTGACGCTGACTGAACGCGATGCTTTTATGGCATATATTGGCGATAAAATGTGCGAGATTCTGGAGGATTCGGAATGGCCGGCACTTGCTGAGCATCTGATGTCGTTTTGTGACAGTGTGCCGTGTCATGAATGCGGCGGTTCGCGTTTAAATCTGCATGCCCGGAATGTTTTTTTTGCCGGTATGAGCATTGCGGATATTCAGATGCTGACGGTGGCGGAAGCCACAGATTTTTTTGAACGCGTGACGACGGGTGATCTCGAGCCTGTAGCTGCGCGTATTGTTGAAGATTTGATGCCGGCGCTTTTGGAACGTTTGCGTTTTATTGAACGCGTGGGACTGGGGTATTTGCAGCTTTCGCGAGGTGCGACGACGCTTTCGGGGGGCGAAAGTCAGCGTGTGCGTTTGGCAGGCTTGCTGGGCAATGGACTGACGGCGGTGACATATGTGCTGGATGAGCCGTCGATTGGGCTGCACGCGCGAGATCAGGCGCGTTTGATTGAGGTTTTGCAAGAATTGCGAGATCGCGGGAATACGGTTGTCGTCGTTGAGCATGATGATGCGACGATGCGCGCTTGTGATTATCTGATTGATATTGGTCCTAAAGCAGGCCGCCATGGTGGTCATGTCGTTTATGCCGGTCCGCTGGACGATATTGCACAGGCGTCGCAGTCTTTGACAATTGATTATTTGCTGGGTCGCCGTCAGATTGATGCGCCTGCCGTGCGCCGGAAGCCTGAACAGGGCTGGATTCATATCCGCAATGCGTGGCAGAATAATTTGAAACATATCGATGTTTCGATTCCTCTGGGATGCATTGTTTGTGTGACCGGCGTGAGTGGTTCGGGTAAATCGACGCTTATCAATGACTTGCTATTACCTAATTTGCGCAATCATATCGCGCGCCGTCCGATACGTCGGCAATATTGCGATGATATTGAAGGTTTGGAACAGGTGGATCGCGTTTTGGAGGTGGATCAGCGGCCGATTGGACGTACGCCGCGTTCCAATCCGGCGACATATACGAAAGTTTTTGATCTGATTCGGGCGTTATTTGCCGCCATTCCGGAGGCTCGGATGTATGGCTACAGTGCCTCACGCTTTAGTTTTAATGTGTCTGGGGCTAAGCAAGGCGGTCGTTGTGAGACGTGTTCCGGTGCCGGTGTGCGCACCATTGAAATGAAATTTTTGTCGAATACCTATGTGCCTTGTGAGGATTGTGCCGGTCGCAGGTTTAATGAAGCAACATTGCGCGTGCGTTATTTGGGACGCAGCATTGCCGATGTGCTTGATATGTCGTTTGAGGAGGCTTTAAAGCTCTTTGAAGGTCATACGAAGATAGAAAAGATTTTGCGAGCCGTTTGTGATGTGGGGTTGGGGTACATCAAGCTGGGTCAGCCGAGTCCGACGCTTTCCGGTGGCGAGGCTCAGCGGATGAAGCTGGCAAAAGAGATTGCAAAGACGTCGAGGACGCGGACGGTTTTTATTTTTGACGAGCCGTCGACAGGGCTTCATACTGAGGATGTGCGGCAGCTCATTGCCGTGCTCAATCGTTTGGCCGATATGGGACATACGGTTATTGTGATTGAACACAATCTGGATATGATAAAAACGGCGGATTATCTCATCGATATTGGTCCGGAGCCTGGTATATCCGGCGGTGAGATTGTCGGTGTGGGTACGCCCGAAGAAATTGCAGAAATTCCGGGGTCGCATACGGGACGATTTTTGAAAACATTGTTGAAATCATAGATTGGAGAGAACAATGATGAGATATATTGTTTTAGTTTGGTTTTCTTTTGTGATTTGTATGTTGGGATGTGCCACAGATGTCAATCCGATTGGGGGAAATGTGAATTTGTCCGTCAATATTGAGGATGCAGGGGATTGCTTAGATACGAGCCGCTGTGAATATCCTGTCGATAAAAAGCGTGATGTTTATACTGTTGCTTTTGAGGGAAATACGGCAGAAAATGCAGGAAGTTTGGAAAAATATATTGCGACTTTTGACAAGGTTTGCCGTCAACATCAAAATGGCAGTTGGAATGGTGATATTGATTATATTCCGATTCAAACGCAACCGGGTACGCCGTTGTCCGTATCTGTGCAACGTACAAGTGATGGCGAAGCGAGTCCGATTGTCTGGCTGTTAGCGAAGAATGGCGGAGATTTGATATATGTCGAGCCTGCAGATTATGGTTATGCGTCTTTATCTTTTTTAGCGCCGGATGATTTGTTTTATATTCGTGTTGAAGAAATGAACAATTTTGGTTTGAATTTTGATGAGAATTGTTCAAGGTATGTGAGTGGCGGAAAAAAATATAAATATCAAGTTCATGTAGAAAAAATTGATAAAGAACCGATATCTTTGGGATATTTATCAAATCATGCGTCATTTAATGGCCATATTTCAGAAGCTGGCAATGTGAATTATTATACATTTACGGCAAATCCTGATGTCAGTTTTGAAATGATATTACATCATGCGGATAAGTCATCGCAGCCGACATTTTCTCAGATTGATAGAAATAAGAAGGGGGCATCGTATGCAGGTGGTTATGCATGGATTCAGTATGGTGATGCGATGGATCCGGCATTTACTCGCGGTAAAGGCATGTTAGAGGCATCCAAGGCGGACTGCAGTTCAGAGTATTGTGAATACTGGTTTGTTGTCACGGATTACGATGGACATGCCGATTATGATTTTTCATTTGAGTTGAGAAAGAAATAATTTTTATAGGGGCAAGCCCCTTTCGGCGCTATGCCTTTGGCATACGCGCCTTTTTTTTCGGCGCTATGCCTTTGGCATACGCGCCTTTTTTTTCGGCGCTATGCCTTTGGCATACGCGCCTTTTTTTTCGGCGCTATGCCCTTGGCATACGCGCCGATGGTTTGCGGTGTACACAAAGTCACCCAAGACTTAGGCAAGTTTGTGACAAGGATGCGGAGTGGGATACAGAACAGCTCTCAATGCTACTGCAATCCCTCTTTTGCCTCGCGAAGTTTTTCTTCAGCATCGGATCCTTTAACGCGAGGCGGCAGTCGGCCAAATAACCCTTTCAAGCGAAACCCCTGCTGCATATAAACACCATCCATCACCATGTATTGATTATCATCCAACTGTAATATTTGGCTTGCTGTCATTCCGGGTATTATCGATGGCTGCTCGGTCACTGACACAATCATGTTGTAATCTAAAGACCTTTGCCGAAACTTGCGATAAAAAACAAAACCAGTTTGGTAAAAAATCGCACGATCTCTGCAATGCATGAAAGTCACCAAACCGATCAACGCCAGCGGAATGGATAAAGCAATTGCCAAACTGCGCACGCTGTACGCATCAGATGGAATAAAACTCAATGCGGCAATCATCGGCGACATCCAAAGCAAACCGCCGATAATCGCAGCTTTTGGATTTTCTCTTAAGACGACGACGGCTTTCCCATGTTCGGGGTGAGCATCAACATCTGCGGCATTTGTATCTGTTTCACCTAATATGCGGCGAACTCCTACTTTGCGTGGCCGGCAATCGGCAGGACCGTGCTTGCGCGCATGGAATCCACGCCAACGTCTCAGGAATTTGGGCAGTAACATGAATGCCATAAATACGAGACCAAGTAATCCAACACCTGGTCCAAAGATACTTTCTAACGCTTCTTGCATCTGATTATCTCATTTGTTTCATTTTGAAACATTTTGCTTCACATTAAAATTTATCCAATACACAGACTCAATACATCGATTATCGCGATATTTAAACCCATGTTTGACACATTTATCTCTGTCATGAAGCGGCGTACGGCATCACAAGTCTATTTCAGGATTGCAGAACCTGATATTCAGCTGCGAAATATGCCGTGAACTTCGCCTGAGAGAAATACAATAAACACAAATGGCTGTCAGGCAACACACGCATGCAAATGCTCATGGCATATGCAAAATTCCTTTTGTGTATACGTGATATTTTGGGGGCATTGTTTCAACTTTCGTCAAGGGGGTGAGTCTTTTGGAATTCAGACTTGATTAATGGTTTTGTGGGTTAGCTGGGGATTGAGTTTTGGTGTTTGGGGTGAGATTTGTTTTGGGATTTCATTCTGCAGTCTTTTGCGGGAAGGGCAGATTCTTGGTGTAAGTTTTGTTTTTTTGTTTTGTCTGATTCATGTATAATAATGTTGGACGAGTGTTTTGTGTGATTGACAGAAACTACCAACATTGAGGTGTGACATGGAACAAAAAACGAAGCATCAGGATGAGATGGTGAATGCTCAGCAGGATATGCAGGGGCAGGAGCAGGTACAAAAGCAGGGTGCCGAGCAAGCTCAGGGTCACGAAGAAGCGCAGTCGCAGGAGCAAGGTATAAAGGCTAAGAAACGCGAAGGTGCTGGAGGTGCAGCCCAGCGTGGTGCTGTGGGTCAGGAGTTCCAAGCTGATCGTGCCAAGAATGGTCCGGCTCGTGCTAAGGGCAATAGAAAGCCCAATAGTTCTAAGAAAATGCCAGCCAAACCGGAGACCGGTAAAGAAGTCAAAGCCAATCCCCAAAAGGATAAAGCTGCTGTGGAGCAGTATGCTCAGTCAAAGGGGGATAAGACAGCTGCATCCGTCAAGGAAGGCAACGATGTTGATAAGGCTGAAGAGAAAAAAGATAATAAAGCCGTTGCATTAAAAGACGACAAAGCTGCTGCGAAGAAAGACGACAAAGCTG
>JAGBXG010000071.1 GCA_017629415.1 Pseudomonadota bacterium
TCCTTCGGAGTAGAATTACTTTGCTATTCAAACGTCTCTCGACGTCTCTGGCACTGGATGTTTAACAGCAATCTCTCGATTGCTCCCTTAACAATTATCTCTATCGCTTTCTTCTCTTCTGTTGTCATCGTTTTGAGAGCTGATTTGTTTTCAGCCCGTCAGCGAGGGCGGCTTATACGCGTGTAGGTGTGGGTGCGCAAGTTTTTTTTTCAAAAAATGCATTTTTTTTCGTCACAACCGGTTCTTGCTTGGCATCACACGGGTTGTGAGACGACAAAATTCGACATCGGCTCATGTTCATCATCACTCATGCCTATCGGAGGTTATTATGTCGAAAGAATCACGTTTAAATGGATTAGTGGCTGCTATGATGCTCGGTGATTGTCTGGGAACGCCCTGCGTTTTCATGAAATCCGAACAAATACTCCATAACGCAGCACAAGCATCTTGGAATTTGGGAACACCCGGCATGTGCTCCAGTATCTTGATGACTGCCATAGCTGCCATCAAAAGATACGGTTGCGATATGCATCACCTCGCCGCGCAATATCAAAAATGGGCACGTCAAACCACGAATGAACTCGATCTGATCACTTGCAGATGTTTTGCACAAAAAAAGAAACAATCCCTTGATACCCTCTACGCCAAATCTGAAACTTCAGATCATGGCGCATTATGCAGTGGTTTGCTCCTCGTCCGACAAATTCCTATCGTGCTCGCGCATACACTGGCCGCCCCTCAAACACTCTTCCAAGCTGTCAAAATGGAATCCAGACTGACACATGTCGATCCGATTTCCATCGAATGCGCTCAAATCTATGCCCTCTGCTTGCAAGGCATCCTCAACGGAAAATCAAGAACACAAATTTGGGACAGCTTGTTTCAAGCCATTCAATCACACGAAGTGTATCGAATTGTCATGAATTCCTACTATCGTAAACCTGTTTGCGACAACCGAGAATACAGTCAAGCATGCACCGCACTTGGCATCGCATTGTATCACTACTGGCACGATACGCCTTTTGTATCTGCCGTCCGAAGTGCCGTACTTGCCGGTGGCGCAACCGATGTGAATGCTACCGTCACGGCCGCACTTTCTGGCACTTCACAAGGATACAAAGCCATTCCAACCACTTGGCTGGAAACTCTCATACACCCCGATCCCTCCAAAACTATCCCTCAATTGACTGTCATGCTTAAACTTGCAGCCGATATCGCCATCCACTCAGGCTATCTCCCTATCAAATATAAATTAAGAACACGTGCCTTAAAATCTTCTCCATCCAACTTACTTGCAGCCTAAAAACACCGTTCCAAACACCACAATCCGCTATATTTTATCAGGGGGCTCAGCCCCCTGCGGCGCTATTTGCTGCGCAAATACGCGCCTACCCCTCATGGGGGGCTGCG
Source organism: Pseudomonadota bacterium (assembly GCA_017629415.1). The sequence goes on from JAGBXG010000071.1 coordinate 1,411, forward strand.
CCCCGCAACGCCCCCATGCCCTACCTCGTACTTCGCAATGATATCACCCCATACACACTCAAGCATTTGGCTCCATTCTCTGAGTCTCTTTTTTTACTTTATAAAATAGATTATGAACGCTCGCTGCATGTTCTCTGTGCAGTCAGAAATATACCCATCCGATGCATGCCTAAGGAATGTTTCATATGAAGCTTTATGATGATTTGACCCAATTCAATCCAGATAGCTCCAATCTCAAAAATAGCTTGATTTACACCACCATCGTCAATCTCCTGATTAGCTTCACACATCTGATACTGTTATGCATCATCATATCTGCCATCGTCTATCTGGCAACAGACACAGACTTCAATATTTCCCCCTATCTGTTCATCTTCATCTGCATTGCCGTATTCGCCATATTTGTCGTCATTTCGCTCTGGCTCCATTACCAGATGAAACTTAAATTCTCGCAATGCTTCAAAGCAGTCATCATTCTCCCCGTTCTGCGTCAGCTCTTCAAATCTACAACCTACAGCCAAACATGCGACTGTGAAAGAATTATACGCATCCCCAATATCATGAATAACAAATGGCGCAGTGCACGCATCAATGATTACTTCGACGGCTATAATGAAGACTATGAACGCGATTTCGAATTTTTTGATTTTCAACTCTTTATGGCAGATGGCGGCTCAAAAAGTGCCGTTTACAAAGGCCACCTCCTCGTCATGGAAATGCCATGGCGATTGGATAACGTCACATGCCGAATTTACCACCCCAATATGTTCAATTTTGGAAACACAGGCACCACAAATTTCACGGCTTTCGAGATTCAAGATTTTGCCCAAAAGTTTGTCGTCTCATGCCAAGAAACCCATGAAGATTTTTCAAATTACATGACCCAAAAACAACAAAATCAGATCAATGCATCTTCAGCTCCGCATGCTGACAGCGATACTTCACAAAATAAAAAAACAAAAAAAGCAAAATCAGCAACGAAAAAAACTACCATCCATACAGAAGAAAATTTGATCGGTGAATTTGAATCCGAACGAAAAATTGTAATCCATTCCGAAGAATATATCGAATCCTCAGAA
>JAGBXG010000072.1 GCA_017629415.1 Pseudomonadota bacterium
GCATTTTTTGAGCTGACAGATGAAGAGATTTCAGTCATGTTTGATTATATGGCTTATGAGGCAGGTTTGTTGATTGCGGACAAATTGAACGCGAGTATTTACCGCTGATATGGTGATGATATTGCCGCGCGTATGTAAATAGCGCGGCACAAGCGCGTATTTGCGTGTCAAATAGCGCTTGTTTAAAAAGAGAATAAGGCGTAATATATGCGTCGTCTTTTTGGGGGCTGACATGGTGTCAGCACGGGAGACGTTTTACCAATACCGATAAATCGGGCAATGGGATGGCGGCTTGGAAGCCTTCAAGTAACGGTCCCCGGAGGAAATGAAGATGGCAAAAGCTATTTATGGTCGTAAACTTGGCATGACACAGATTTTTACAGCTGACGGTGATTGTGTTGCCGTGACAGTCGTGAAAGTGGGTCCCTGCACGGTCGTGCGCAAGAAGACGGCTGATGGCAAAGACGGTTACAATGCTCTGGTTCTTGGTTATGGCGATGTCCGTAGCGCAGAAGTTGATGGCGAGACCGTGTACAAGATGAACAAGCCTGAACTGGGTGTGTTCCAGAAAGCTGGCGTTGAGCCTTGCAAATCGATCCATGAAGTTCGCATGGGTGCTGCTGATCTCGATAAATATGAAGTGGGTCAGAAACTTTGTGCCGATATGTTCTTTGCCGGTGAAATCATTGACGTGATTGGTACGAGCAAGGGTTCTGGTACGGCTGGTGTTATGAAGCGTCATAACTTCCACGGTGCCAAACGTTCGCACGGTGCTCACGAATATATGCGTCACGGTGGTTCGATTGGTACGACCTCCACACCGGGTCGTGTTATGAAGAACCGCAAAATGGCCGGTCGTGATGGCAATGCTCGCGTGACCGTTCAGAATCTTAAGGTTTTCAGCGTTGATGCTGATCAGAACCTCATTCTTGTGAAAGGTTCCATTCCTGGTGCCAACGGTTCCGTTGTCTGCGTTCAGGATGCTGTGAAGTCCCGTCATTAATCTGATGATTGACTGATTGAAAAAACTCGCGCTTTATGGCGCGAGTTTTTTTGTTTTTGGAGTGGCCTTCGTGCTGTATAAGCGTGATGGCGATTGCCGTTAGATGGGTCAGCGATTTTGTTTGGCCTTTTGGCGGCTGTGAACTGAATATTTATTGGTATAGAAAGCTGAGATTTGTTTTGTCCTATTTATCTCATCTTTCAGATACTTTTTATATTGAGAAGATGCCGTATTGAGACGGCTTTGCGGCATCAGAGAAATGGTCATGAGCAGACACAACAGCCTAAAATTTCACATTATCTGGCTCGCCATCACGGGTATATTTTGTGTTTCATGCATCATTGTCAGTGCCCTGATACCACGTATCGGCTTTGAGATTGATTTGCAAAATACGTCGAGTGGTAGCGCGGTTGTTGTCAAACGTTTGCAGTATGGCGGCGATGAAGTTCAGCCTAAAGATATCATAGAAACCGTTTCTGGACGTCACATTCAGACGAGTGCAGAGTTTTATTATGCACTTTTGAATTCGGGGGATACCGCGGAACTTACGGTTCGCCGTAAGGGAAATATATTTCAACGCCCTGTTGAAGCATCTGAATTTGCGCATGGGGCGATTCCCGCAGGTATTCGTCCCAATGATAAGCCGATTTTGATTGAAACTGGGGATGGGGAATTTTCGCCGCTTGAAGGGGTGGATTTTGATACGCTGCGCCAGATGCTTGAGGCACATGGCGAACCTGTGTCTGTTGTTTTCAAGCGTCAGGAAGAACTGATAACGACATCGATTCACCTTTATCCGGCGACTTATCGAACACTTGGTACATCGCTTATCTTTCTGCTTGTTGCGCTTATGGGGCTGGCTGTAGCAAGACGAGGTGCTTTTCAAAAAGGCAGTTCGCTTAGGGCATCCATTATACTTGGTCTTGCTGCTGTGGGTATGACGACACTTTGGCTGTGGTCTACACTGCGCAGTATTCCCATTTTGTTTATGTTTGGCATCGTTGGTTTGACGATGTTTAAAGTTGTCGATTTCGACTATCATTTAACGCATTTTGGAGCAGTTCGGCGGCGTGAATTTTGGACTCGCGTGATTTTATATGTGGGGCCTGTTGCGACTTTAATTGTGCTAGGAGGGTTTTGTCTTAGCAACATGCCCATGTTGTGGAATGGGACGGTTGATGCCGATACAGGGTATCAGGCAGATCGGGCTTTTTCTCTGCTCATGGTTTGGGCGTTGATATATACGGTATTGGATGCCGGCGTGATGATGAAACGTAGGCATAAGGATTTTCATCAGCCGCTGCAGCCGTATGAAATCGGGCTTTGTCTTTCCAGCTTTTTTGCCATTTGCGTTTTGACTTTTATGTTTTCGGATTCAGGGTTGGCGCGATGGTTTATGATGGCATTGATATTGACTCAGGGGGTGTCTAACGTCATACCTTGTCTGATGTTTGAATCTTCAGGTTCCTCGATACGTCTTGACGATCCGATGTTTTCTTTGGTTCCGGTTCGTGAAGCACTGGATCGTGTTCAAGAAGCATTTGGAAAAGCATGGATGATTCAGGTTGTCATTGATCGGCCTACCCCGAAACATGTCGTTTCTTTAGTTCGTTCTGATGAAGATGACGCATTGAACGGTTTGGCAATAAATGTTCTCTCCGATTATTGGCGCGACTTCTTTGAAGTGTTTCGTGTTGAAGGCACACCGATTACAGGAGAAGCAAAGGAACGTGATGAACGCAATCCAGTTTCTGGCATTGCAGATCGTTTGGGGATTGTGGTGGCATTGCCTATTGCCGACAATGTTGCAGGAACATTGACAAGTTTGTCCCTTGTCGTGGGCATTTCAGATCAAAATAAACTTTCAGATGCTCTTCATTTTACGCTTAGTCCTTCTCAGCGTACAGTTCTCAGTGAAACCATCGATATCTTGACGAAATCTGCGCCTGCCCTTGTTTATCAGTCGGCAGAAATCTGTCTTGATTTTATCGGTGATGATCTGAACGAAATCGCTTTGCAAACGACGACAGCCTCATTTGCGCGAGGATTGCGCAATTCTACAGCTCCGCTGAATGCTCGCGAGCTCCCTCATGGTCTGCTCGATGAAGAACTTGAGGATGAGGAAGAATTAAGCACCATATCTGAACCCGTTCCTGAGCCCGATACACCCAGTCAGGAGCAAAAGGAATTTGATACTCGCGTTTACGAAGAAGAAGTTGTTTTTCTTCGCAGTCAGGTTCAGGCTCTATACAGTCAGCAGATGCGCGAGTATGCTTTGGCTGAAATCGAATTGACTGCTGCGCAAAAAGCAACCATCGAAGAGATTGAAGCTTCTGATCCGCCTATCTTATTTATCGGTGAACCAGGAACCGGCAGAAGATTGCTGGCACATGCCGCACACATGGCGCGTTCTGAAGGCGCTTTTTTGACCATCGATGCCGCCGAAGTGCCAGAATCCATCTTTATGTTGGATGTTTTTGGTGATGGCGATAATCCTGGCTTGATTCACGCCGCAGCCGGCGGAAGTCTGTTGGTGCAAAATATTGACAGACTGTCCGAAAATGTTTTGGATGATATTCTGAAAACTGTTCAAGAATTGCCAGCTCGTGAGTCTGTGGCTCTGTATATGACGATAACAACGACACCTGTGGAGTTCTCTGTTTCGCAGTACAGACTTGAGCCGTTAAAAATTCCTGCGCGTCTTAAAAAAATTGCCATTCAGACAGATGCAGAAATCATTGCTGTCGATCCGCTTCGCGATCAGGCAGACATCGATATTGTGGCCGAGTTTTACCGCCAAAAACAGGC
>JAGBXG010000073.1 GCA_017629415.1 Pseudomonadota bacterium
AACGTGCTCAGGCACGTCCGTGCATAGCGCCGAAGGGGGCTTGGCCCCCTCAGACTTATCTGTCAAAGCACGGCATGTTTCGGCCGCATGAAAACGCAAAATACGCCCCCCCAAGCGCCATCCCATCCATCCGGCCACGGCCCCCAAACCGATAACGATCGCCAAAAATCCGCCTATCAGAGACCAGCCAATTGCCGCCGTCCATTCGATGCGGAAAAACTTTTCAACGACACGGACAACGCCATTAATAAAATCCTGACCATAGTACAACCATATCGTAAAAAGTGACTGTATCTGACACCAAAATACCGCCATACCACCTGCACACATGCCTGCAAGCACGTGACGGCTCCCCATCAACAGGCAAATTTCGACAATAAGAGCCTCGCTGAGAATGCCAAAGATCGGCCCAGCAATGATGCAGCCCGGCGATAAGCCCTTGATACAAGCGGCAACGACACCAGCAGCAAGCGTACTGCCACGCACAGGAAACACACGGCGCTGAGCCATCAGAAGGATGACGCTCAATGTCACCATGATAAGGCCGGTTTTGGGGACATGAAGGACGTGCAAAAACGTCCCCACTGTCAATTCAAGACCGCCCCAAAGCGTGCCGAATATCGTCACGTATGACCAAAACTTGCTCTTGTCTTTCAATGAAAAGCCCAATTGAGAAGAAATTTGCCCCCACGGCATCAGGTATATGCCTTGGGAAGCCGCTCAGCATCATATTAAAAGCTGAGCACCTTAGAGTGCTGCAATGAGACTTACGCTCAATGCAACAAAGTTGCAATAAGCTCTTCAGCGGCAGCACGTCCTGAAGCCAAGGCTTCGACAATTGTAGAACCGCCAGTTTTACAGTCACCGGCATAAATAATCGTTGGGATTTCCTCATTTTTGCGGTCAGCCCGGCTTCCGATGGCGCGGATGACGAGGTCAAAATAGGGCAATTCGATAGAAGACTCGGGGACCGGCTGCCATTTTCCGTTTTCACAGAAATTGCGTCGCACGAAAAGTGAGAGCTTATCGCCATGTTTTTCTAATTTTTCCGGGCTGGTCATTCCATTTAAACTGATGCCGAGTTCCAGCAATTCTAAAAACTCTGCTTTAGACACGCGCATGTCAGAAATCCGCCGTCGAATAAACATTTCGACAGATGCGGCACCGGCGCGCATCGCCGTCATCGCGCAGTCAGCAGCGACATTGCCGCCGCCGATGATGGCAACATGTCCCGAAGTCGGATAAGCCTCGGGGTGATAGAGATAATCCATATAAGAAATGCTGAGTTCTTCACCTTCAATGCCCAAAGCCACACAATTGGGTTCGCCTGTGGCAACGATAACGCCATCAAAAGTTTTCAAAAGCTCGTTTGGGTTATCGATATGTGTATGCAGATGGAGGCGGATACGTTCAGGAACATTGATGAAGCTCCAGTCGCGTTCAATCACGGCATGGGGCAGGCGTTCGGCAGGAATCATACATAAAGCGCCGCCAATTTCATGACGTGCCTCAAAAATATCGATTACAAATCCCGAATGTATAAGCACGGAGGCGGCAGCAAGGCCAGCCGGACCTGCCCCCACGATGGCCACGCGTTTACCGCAGGCTGCCGGCAATACAGTTTCTTTCGGCTGGCGATAATTTTCCAAAATAGTCGCTTGAACCCGCGGAATATTGATAGGGAAATCGACTTTGCTCCGCGTACAGGCTTTCATACAGAATTTATCGGGACAAATCAGACCACAGGTTTGTCCCATGGGATTGGTGCGAACGATGGTTTCAACGGCATCCTGCCAAGCCCCATCGCGAGCATATCGAATAAATTCCTGCGGATTGCAATTCACAGGACAGGCCGTCATGCAAGGCTCAGTCCGGCAATTCAAGCACCGGTTAAGCTCGGCCTGAAGCTGAAGTTTGCTCAGATAAAAGCCCGATTTTGCCATGGCTGTTTTTAAAACTCCTGTTAAGGTTTTGCGCCCAGACACTGGTCAATAAATTCTGCTGAAATTGTCCCATCCGCCGCCAGGGCAGCCCGTGCTGATTCCATGACCTGAGCCGGTACCGTCGGTTTCAGCCCCACCCATTCTAAATTTGTCTGATACGAAAGATCAGACTCATAAAACCGTGCCTGCTGTCCATCCCAGAAAAGCCATGCGACTTGTTTAAATACGCCTGTCTGTGCCATGCACATGTTGTATCTGGCAAACCGTTCCTTGCCATCGACAAAGACACGGACTGTCGCACAAGATTCTCCAAAGGCATTATCTGTATAGTAATGTGCGCCAATGGCATACCAACGGCATGGAGCCGGCTTGTCCAGGTTAATATTTTCAGGACCTTCGCCGTCTTTATCATCGCGATCCAATGATGGCTGTTCATTTGGGTATCCTTCGACAGCCCATGACGGTGCCTGATTCAGGAAACAGGCATCTGTGCCGTTGTTTAAGGACGCTGTACCGTAATCTCCCCAGGTGCCGCTGGGCAGCGTCAGAAAATGCAAATCCAAATCGGTACCGTCCCCATCTCCTTCCACAGTATCGGCAGGCGTATGCCAGACTAACTGAACATGAATGGTCTCGCGAGGGGTTGCCGTCACCGTCACGCAATCGGTATTGCAGCTCATCATGCCCGCCGAATCCTCAACGTTCAGACAAAGTTCATAATTACCAGCCAAATCGAGGAAAAAGCTGGCAGTTGCGCCATCCGCTGCAATTTTTGAGGTCGAATCGGAAGGTGCTTTATGAATGCTCCAATAATATTTCAGTTCACTCGACTCTTTGTCTGTGCTTTGTGTGCCATCCAGCATCACCGTATCGAGCGGAGCCAAATCCAAGTTTTTGGACCATTCACTGGAAGACGACAAACGACCTTTTGCCGCAGCTGCCGGGCATTGATTCGCGGAAGCTGTGCCCATCACTTTGAGCACCGCATTCGCCTGAAGCGGATCATTATTCAAAATGACGTATTCCGCCTGCGAAACACCTTCAGAAATCGGACTATATGTCACATTTAGCGTTGCACTTTCACCATTTTTCAACGCAGTTCCTGCGCCTTCTAAATCATGTGTAAACACATCAGCGCCGGCTATTTTCATGACGTTACTGATCACAAGCGGCACATCACTACAGCTCGTCAGTTTGACAGGTTTCGTCACTGATGTTCCGACACTTTGCGCAGGCGTAAACTCGAGAAGTGTGGGATGAATCTGGAGGCATGGCGTGTCGCTGTTGGCCACGATAGGCAAAGCATATTGCGGCCGAACAGGATCATTGGATGCAAAGACAACCGTCCCTTCCTGCTTGCCGATATCCGTCGGTGAAAATGCCACCTGAACACGCAAATCCTCAGCAGAATTCGCCGCAAGTGTCACGGGCAATTCACGCGAAACCGCATATGTAAAAACATCGGCTGCATTGAGACGGATACTGTCTATCGTCAAAGGCAAATCTCCGACATTTGTTACCACGATTTCTTTGGTTGTTGTCATGCCGGGATCCGTCTGTCCAAATATCAATTTTTCTTCCGCAGACGGCACAACATGAATCTGAGGCGCAAGCTGCTGAGCAGCCACCTCAAGCGTATAAACAGGCGCATCCGGATCGTTCGAATAAATCTTAATGATGCCATCCGGCGCGGGTTCATCTGCAGTTGGCGCAAACTGAACAGACACGGGCATCGAAGCCTGATTTGGCAATTCTCGCGGTAAAACACTGCCTTCGGCAACCAAAGTCACCGATGAAGCCCCTTCCCACTCTATCTTGCGCACTGTCAGCGCATCGCGTCCCACGCTTGTCACCACGAACGGCAGCATGCGAGTATCGCCCACACTGACTTTTGAAAATGTGATCTGCCGTGCTGGCGTCACGCGAATGCGCGCATCCGTCCCTTCTTCAAGCGTCGGGCCGCATGCCGAACAAAATATCATACCGATGGAAAGCAAGGGACAGGCAAAACGTTTCAACTGCATCATAAAATTCTCAAATTTCTCAAATCTCAGGCAATACCCATTAAAAAAACGCATAAATTTTAATGTTTCATCATTAAAATCTCAAGGATTTGAATGATGATGATTTTCAGTTCTTGCATACGCACTCTGGGTAAGAGCTCCCTACGACGTTGTCAGCGCGGTGTATGCCGGCTTGACGGCATAGCCGCGCTTGCAAGGCGTATGGAGCCCGTCAGGGCGACATAGCCGAGCCCAAATAAGCATAAAAAAAAGCGGTGCGCTTTCAAGCACACCGCCTATATGGGCTATTACAAAACAGAATTAATGACCAGTACGAGAGACTGTAAATTCTGTCCAATAGCCACATCCACGACCTTGACCCAGTTTCAAGCTGTGTTTTGACGTGGTGACATAGTATTCACCATCGAGCTCTTTACCGACATCTTTAATCATGATCTTGTTGCCGCAGGCAACTTTAGCATTACCTTCGCATTTGCCTTTACCTGTCAGGTAATCGCCGGCGCGCTGATCGAGAATCGACTGTGCAAGTTTTTCAGCTTCTTCCTGACTGGTCACCGGAGTATCGCTGATTTGAATGGTGGTATCCGGGTTATTGGCAGCGGCTGCATCACCAGCATTGCGCGTTCCGCCCATTTTGTCGCCATCAATTTGTTCAGCAGTGCCGACAATAGCTTTGGCGGTTTTGGGATCATAACCGCGGA
>JAGBXG010000074.1 GCA_017629415.1 Pseudomonadota bacterium
ATAAAAGCCAATAATGAGCAGATAAAAGCCAATAATGAGCAGATAAAAACCAATGATGAGCAGATAAAAGCCAATGATGAGCAGATAAAAGCCAATGATGAGCAGATAAAAGCCAATGAAAACCAGGCTAAAGATGGCAAGTCTGAGAAAACAGAAAAGTCTCAAACACCAGAACTGATAAAAGATAAAAAAACTGAAAATGGCTTGCGTAAAGAAGCCAAAAAAGTTTTATCGGAAAGCAAAAAACTCTTTAAACGCGCCAAAAAACAGCTTTCAGAAGAACGTCAAAAAGAAGTTCTCCATACGATTCAAGCGCTTGAAACGGCGTTGACTGATGAAACACATTCGTGTGCTTTGGCTCTAGCCAATATGAAAGAAGTCTCCCATAAACGCCTGCGTTTTGCACGTAAATCAGGCACCCAGGAGGTCTTCGAAAGTCTGATCTTTGCGTTGGCTTTTGCTTTGGTTCTGCGCACATTCCTTGTAGAACCTTTTAAAATTCCAACGCGTTCGATGGTGCCGACTTTGCTTGAAGGCGATCAGCTGTTTGTGACAAAGCTCAGTTATGGTATCCGTTTGCCGTTTTATAACGATTATATCGTTTGGTTTTCACAACCGCAGCGCGGTGAAGTCGTGGTTTTTGCATTCCCGCGAGAAGAAGCCGCAAAGCATTTGATGCGGACAAACTCCGGTTGTATGCAAGCTGAATCTTTGGCCGGTGAAAAGGATTATATCAAACGCATTATTGGTGTCGAAGGCGATACGATTGAAGTCATCGATCAAGTCATCCATGTCAATGGCGAACCCGTGGCACAGCAGCCCATCTATGAACGCACGGTTTCAGATTACATGTATTTGACCGATCGGCGGAAAGAAAGCTGGAATCGAGAGATGCATGGTAATGCGACCTATACGACAATTACTCATGAATTGCCTTCCAGTCATTTTGGCCCTATCAAAGTTTTGCCCGGGCACGTATTTGTGATGGGAGACAATCGCGATAATTCCGCAGACTCGCGATGCTGGGGCCAAGTGCCTGTTAAAAATATCAAAGGTAGAGCACAAATTATTTGGTGGTCAACCGGTCATATTGGCCCACGCTGGGAGCGCATGTTTACTTGGATTTATTAGATATCTAGGCACAAGTTCTGTGCTGCAGTGCCTGGATATATAAAGCACCTACAAGGCGGCAATGGCATCATGGGTTATCGTTTCATGATGCCTCTCTATGAAAAAACAAAAAAGGCCTGCGTCAATGGATGACGCAGGCCTTTAATTTTATTGTTCTTGTGCTGCTTTCACGCGTCTTTCTGTCTCACGTTTGAAGTAATCTTCGTTAATGGTGAGTTTTCCAGTGGGTTTAGCTTCAGCAAGTTTTTGTTGAATCCACAGGCCGTATGAGCCGGACAAAGTGCGCAAAGCTTCGACATCACCCACGAGCTGTAATGTTTTTTGTTGGATAGCAGCTGTGCGGAGCGCTTCTTTTTCTGTTTCGAAAAGTTCACGGTTGGCATCTTTTTTAGAAACGACGCGGACAATGACGGTGTCCATACCGATAGTATAGGCTTTGGCTAAGATGGTGCCGGCAGCTGCGTTGCGGACATCGCGAGCCAAATCGTCGTTCACGCCAATCCCCATGAGGAAGCCCGTATTGATCGTAATATCGCTGACGGTTGCCACTTTGACGCGTGAAGATTCGGCGACAATGGGTAAATCCGTAGGCACGGGAATCATCACAGGTGCAGCAGCAACAACGGCGGCATCAGGCTGTGTGCCATCGGCGGGAGCGGCGGCATCAGGCTGTG
>JAGBXG010000075.1 GCA_017629415.1 Pseudomonadota bacterium
GGCGTCATTGCTATTATCTATGAAGCACGCCCCAATGTCACATCAGATGCCGCAGCACTTTGTTTAAAAAGTGCAAATGCGGTCATTCTCAAGGGCGGCAAAGAAGCTTTTCACTCAAATGTTATCATTGCCAATATTCTGCAAGATGCATTGGCAGCAGCCGGTCTCCCGAAAGATGCCGTATTGCTTGTAGAATCCACAGATCGCGAAGCTGTTTCAGTACTGATCAAACAAAATGATACCATTGATTTGCTGATTCCCCGAGGAGGAGAAGGTCTGATCCGATTTGTTTCTGAAAATGCAACCATTCCGGTCATTCAGCATTACAAAGGCGTGTGCCATATATTTGTAGAAAAGACAGCAGACATAGAAATGGCCATCCCCATTCTGCTCAATGCAAAATGTCAACGTCCCGGAGTTTGCAATGCCATGGAAACACTTCTGTTAGATGCAGAACTGCCCATCGAAGACCAACACAAAATGCTTCAGGCATTGGCAGAGAAAGGCGTTACACTCCACGCCGATAAAAACATTTGTTTGGATTTCAAAGACCTTTCTGCTCTAGTACCAGCCACCGAAGAAGATTGGCCTCGCGAATACCTGTCGCTTGATTTGGCAGTCAGACGCGTAGACGGCATTGGCGGTGCCATAGAACATATTGCACAATATACGTCATTGCATACTGAATCCATTCTGACCCAGAATGAAGCTTTGGCTGAACGCTTTGTGCGTGAAGTCCACAGCTCTACCGTTTTAATCAACGCATCTACACGATTTGCAGACGGCGGTGAACTCGGATTGGGCGCAGAAATCGGCATCTCAACGTCAAAACTTCATGCTTTTGGCCCCATGGGATGCGAAGATTTAACAACGCGCAAATTTGTCGTCCGTGGTTCAGGACAAATACGTCAATAAATCCCCCAAAAAACGATAATTCATCGTTCTCAGTCCCCGTATCACCTGCAAAAACGTGAATTCTATTGTGGGTTCCAAGGGGTTCACCCCCTTGTCGTGGTTTGGGGCTGAGCCCACGGTGACATTCCCTATAAAGGAACATATTGTAAACAGTACAAGGGTATAACTTTTGACCACAAGGCATTTTGGGATGGGTCAAGTCCCGATCCTTTGACGTGTTTGTATCAGAACGAATTGTGCTAGATGATGCCGAAGTGCTCTTAAAGAAAGAGGTGCCAAACCGCGCTAATACCAAAGGAATTGACGGCTTCAAAACCGAGTATCTGGTTAGGGTCTGAAGCATGAAATCTAGTGTTCATGCGCCTTTTGTTTTGGCGTGGTGCTGACTGCTGGAGCTGGTGTTTTTTCGTGATATAAGAGCGTGTGGCGAGATGGTATTAGGTTGTATCATCTTATTGTAGGGAGATATTATATGCTTATACGTAAACGACGATTTGTTGAGGATGTTTTATACAAACATTCCGTAAACGAGATGGCAACCATGGGAACTACTCGTGGAGGAATTACGATAAAGGTGTTTTCAGGTGAGGGTTCGATACCACATCTACACTTTATCATTGATGAAAATCATCAAGGATGCCTGATGCTTGCTCAAGCCGAATATTTTACTCATGGTCAGTATAAAGCTACTCTAAATGCTCATCAGCTTAGAGATGTTATTAGATTTCTGAGTTCATCAGCCGCCTCACACGGATTCGATCCAGGGTGGTCTAAATATGTCGATTGCTGTAATGAGTGGAACAAAAATAACCCGAAATTTGCAATGAATAGACAGGAAATGCCTGATTACTCCATCATAAATGACTAATTCAATTTTCGCACCCATAAAATTATCGCATAAACACACAATTTATGGGTCATTGGGAGTAAAAGTGGCGGCCCTCCATAGCAATGTGTTAAAATGTTCCTAAGTCAAGGTTTTCTTGGCTTGCGTCTCTGTGTTTCGACGGTACATAGAGGTGTTATGGTGAACCGTCTGGGAGACTGTTTTATGAGCATAGTTGGCGCACAGCACACAGCACACACAGCA
>JAGBXG010000076.1 GCA_017629415.1 Pseudomonadota bacterium
AGAATTATGGCTCATTACGAATTGAATGCATCTCAAGTGGCGCGGCTGGAAGAAGCTGGGCACGATGTTGAACAGGTCAGGCGCGAACGTGCTGATATTGAAAAGCTTTATGACAGTATGATAGGCCGGTTGCAGAGCTATCATACCGAAGCAGACAAGGGACTCGTGCGTCGTGCCTTTGAATATGCTTATGATAAACACTTGCTTCAGCGTCGAAAATCCGGAGAACCCTACATTATTCATCCCGTGAGTGTGGCAAAACTTGTCACACAGATTAAATTGGATGAAGCCAGTATTTGCGCAGCTTTGCTTCACGATGTTGTAGAAGATACAGATACGACGCATCTGGATCTTGTCGAAGCCTTCAGTCAAGAGATTGCGGATTTGGTCGATTCTTTGACAAAATTGGACAAATACGAGTTCAAATCCAAAGAGGAACGTCAGGCAGCCAATTTCCGTCGCATGCTTTTGGCAATGAACAGCGATTTGCGTTGTATCTTAATCAAGCTTGCCGATCGCGTACATAACATGCGCACGCTTCAGCACATGCGTCCGGATAAACAGGCTGCGATTTCGCAAGAAACGTTAGATATTTATGTGCCGATTGCCAATCGCCTGGGTATCGAATGGATGAAAGCAGAGCTTGAAGATGTCTGCTTGCGTTATTTACATCCCGAAGAATATGCCGAACTGAGTGAAAAAGTGACGGCATTAGTGGCCAATAAACATGATTATATCGAAAAAATTAAAGGTGTTCTCCAGAAAGCACTGGAGGATGAAGGCATTACAGGATTTAAATTAAAAGGTCGAGTCAAGCATATCTATTCTATATATAGAAAACTCAAACGTGGAGATGGTATATTTGAACATTTGCATGATGTGATTGCATTCCGTGTCATCGTCAATACAAAAGCTGAATGCTATCATGCGTTAGGTATCGTTCATAGTATCTGGTCATTAGTCGAAAATAGATTTAAAGATTATATTTCCAGACCTAAAGCCAATCAATATCGTTCGTTGCATACTTCTGTGATTGGTCCGGAACGCGAACATTTTGAAGTTCAGATTCGTACCTATGAAATGGATCAGGTGGCAGAAGAAGGTATTGCCGCGCATTGGAAATATAAAGAAGGCAATATTACACCGACTAAAGATGCCAAAGACTTTCAGTGGCTTCGTCAGCTCGTCGAATTCAATGAAGATTCTGCCGATAATGGCGACTCAAATTATTTCTTGAATTCTGTCAAAGTCGATTTATTTAATAATGATATTTTTGTTTTTACGCCAACCGGTGAAATCAAGGCATTGCCTTTGGGCTCCACGCCGATTGACTTTGCTTATGCTGTTCACACCAATGTGGGTGACCATTGTTACAGTGCCACTGTCAATGGCAATATTGTGCCTTTGCGTTATGAGCTCAAAACGGGCGATGTTGTGGAAATTCGTACGCGCAGTGATCAGCGTCCCAAAAGCGATTGGCTGCAGATGGTGGCGACAAACCGCGCTAAGAGCAAGATCAATAAATATCTGAGCCAGGAAGAACGCAATACACATAAACTTATCGGCAATCAGCTGGCCGAAAAAGCACTCAAGAAGATCAAGATGAATCTGAATCATTTTGAGCGTATGGCTGATTTACCCAAGTTGCTTTCTTCTATGAAGCTGCAAAATCTCGAAGCATTGTATGTGGCATTAGGATCTGAAAAGATCAGTACAGATACATTTATCGAAAAAATGCAGCCCTATTCCAATCTTCCGGAAGAGGAAATTGTTGAAGAACAGCCCAAAGAGACGCGTTATATCGAAAGTCATACCAAACGTGCGCAGACAAATGTTATTGTCGATGGCATTGATAATGTCTTGATTCGCTTTGCCAAATGCTGTTCTCCAGTTCCTGGCGAGCCGATTGTTGGATTTATTACGCGCACGCAGGGATTGGCCATTCATCATATGAATTGTCCGCGCATTCATAATGTAGAAACCGAAAGACATGTGCAATGTCACTGGGATCCGCGCATGGCAGATGCCACACATGCCACGCGTTCGGTCAATATTCACGTCGTCGCCAACGACCGCATTGGTATTTTACAGGATGTCGTCAAGGTCATGAGTGAAATGCGTATCAATATTTCACAAACACATTGCCGTACACTTTCGGATACCTTGCAAAGTTTGCTGACGTTTGAAGTGCAGGTCATTGATATCAAGCAGCTCAATACATTGCTCAAAAATCTGCAAAAAACGCCTGGCGTTGTCAGTGCAGAACGCAGCTGCTCCTCGCAAAGAAATTTTGCGGCATTCAAAGCATGTTTTGAATTTTTTTGAGTGGGCAGTTGCCCCCTACGGCGCTTTTTGCTTTGCAAATA
>JAGBXG010000077.1 GCA_017629415.1 Pseudomonadota bacterium
GTTGATGGGGTTTTGGTCGAGGGATTTTAGGGTTTTGTTTGTGGGGCGCTGCCCCACACCCCGCCGGGGCTTTGCACCGGAAATGCCATTGAGCAGATGCACTGTAACGAGGGGCTCGAAAAGGGCAAAGGACCCGGACATGAGGAAGGCGCGTTGCAGATGCTCATCCATCTTGTGGCTTGTGCGCAAAGGGGTGATTTCTTTACATGATGCGGCAGAGCAGGCAGGCACAAGCTTGGCCCACGGTTCTCGCCGCGTATCGAAGATAGCGGCGGGCAGCTGGCGTATCGGCGCAGCCGATAGCCAGCTTCAACAATGTCCGAACGGGCAGCAGATGGAAACCGGAGGAATAATGGGAATATCTGGCGTCTGCGGTTATTTGCAGAGTCCAGTCTTCTGATTGCAGCCGTTTGTGCAATGCGTTGGCTGAACGTATTGCCATGTGAGTGTTCCATGGTCATCACGGATACAATTGGCTTTATTTGAATACGTACCGCCATCCCCCGGAAGGCATTCATAACGAATATCGCCTTCGGTTTCGCAGGGGGTTGCGCAATAGGTTGGGATGCCGAACTGGACGCACACTTTGCCGTTGTCATTGCATTCCGTCGGACCGCCATAGCAGGTATGCGCAATTGTTCCTTCACAATAGTAGTTAGAAGGACTGCAGGATATGAGACCTGGATTTTCATAATATTTAACAATCTCGTCACATCCATCCTGCGGTGTGCAGACGTTTGCGCAGGCAGCAGTACCAGTATTAAAGAGTACATACGTACCATCCGATAACTGAAGACAATCTGCCGTGGCAGCAAAGGCATTAACGTTTGGTTCATTACCAGGGGAACAATGATAGTTTGGTAGGTTGTTGGGATCGCACACATCAAGGCAAAAGAGCGCGTCATCGTCATTTGCGATGCAAACACTTCCTGGTGATGTTTCGTTTCGGGGGGAGCAGATGTCTACGTAATTGTCTTCAAAAAAATCATCTTTTGTACAGATTCTGTTTGTCAGCCGGGGATCGTAGGAATCTTCTGCATCGGGGATGCATTTGTCATTTCGGCATCCATTTTTACATACAACTGTCGTCCATTTGTTATCGACGCATTTCTGCAGGGTATCGGAATTCAGACAGGAGTTGGGGGCATTGCAGCCTTCCTGACATTTACCATCCTTACAGCCATTTGGGCATGGAGTTGTCTCCCAGCTGCCGTTAATACATTGCTTCAGAGTCGTGGAATCCAAACAGGAATCAGAACCGGAGCATCCCTCTGAGCAGCTGCCAAGGTGGCATCCGAAGGGGCAGGTTTCTTTGACTGTCCATAATCCGTTGTGACATTCTTCTACATTGGAATCTGAACAGCGTCGTTCACCATTACTGCATAATGGTTGGCTGATACATGTTCCATTCTCACACTTTTCATGGCATTCGCTGATGACCCAGACTTCGTTTATACAGATTTGCAGCTTCATGTCGGTTAAACACTGCGTCATGCCTGAGGTACATTCTGGACTATCTGGAATACACTTTCCATTCAAACAACCATTGGGGCAGTACATGGGACTCATTCCGGGATCATCGGAAATGATCAGATGATTATCATCAAGGCATGCCGGATAGTCGTTTGTTTGCATGCAATTATCGCCGACACACTGGACTGCATAGGCTGCATCTTTCTCACATGATGAGAGCGTGATGAAGGATATGAAAAGGCTGCTGAGCATGAATATATTGCGCATATAAACTACCTGATAATATGGTCACCAATGGCCTTTATGCATTATAACAGATTTTGCCATTGATTAACAATTCCTTGCTGCATTTCAATCTTAGAGGCGAGCTATTGGCTCATTCATAAAAATGTCAAATCCATTGCAGGTTCCAAGGGGCTCAGCCCCTTGGCGGGGTTTGGGGCGGAGCCCCAAAAGAACTTTGCGTACACCGTGGGGGCTTGCCCCCCATCCAAATCAAGAAATGGATTTGAAGATAAATTGATTAAAATCCGCAGATTTTGCCCTGGTTTTGTTCATCCAGGAAGGCTTTGAGCGGTGCATAGTATTCGAGCATGGCGGCGGCGGACATTTTGGGTGAGCCGGTCATTTCTTCGAGGGTTTTCTGCCAGGGCTGTGAAGCGCCTTTAGAAAGCATTGCGGCCAGTTTTTCGCCGGCGGCTTTGCTCTGATAGATGGAGCATTCGTGGAGCGGTCCCTGGTGTCCGGCGGCATCGCAAAGGGCTTTGTGGAACTGGAACTGGAGAATGCGAGCAATGAAGTAGCGGAGATAAGGCGTGTTGCCGGGCACGTGGTATTTGGCACCGGCATCGAAGTGGGTTTCGTCGCGCGTTTCGGGGGCGGAAACACCTTGCAGCTCTTCGCGGAGTTTCCACCAGGCGGCGTTATAATTTTCGGGCGTGACGGAGCCGTCAAAGACGCGCCAGCGCCATTCGTCGATGAGCAAACCGAACGGCAGGAAGGCAATTTTATCTAATGCAGACTGCATTTGCTGATTGATCGTCGATTCGGGGCTGTTTTCAAAGGTGTCGAGCAAGCCGATTTGCTGGAGATATTTCGGCGTCATCGAAAGCGTGAGCGTATCGCCGATACCTTCATGGAAACCGTCATTGGCGCCGCCCTGATATACAAACGGCAAATGATTATAATATAAATAATAATAGATATGTCCGAGTTCATGCTGAATCGTCATGAGATTTTCGGTGTTCGGTTCAATACAAAGCTTGATGCGCACATCGCCTTGGGTATCGAGGTCCCAGGCACTGGCATGACAGACAACTTCGCGGTCTGCCGGTTTGGTGAACATCGAATGGATATAAAATGATTTGGGCAATGCGCGCATTCCCAGTGATTCATAGAAATCTTCGCACGTTTCAACCATCTGAACCGGCGTCAGTTTTTCTTTGATTTTGGGCGTGGCATCGAGATTGGGCGCATCGGGATACGGCACGACAATCGGATATATATTATTCCATTCCTGTGCCCACATATTGCCGAGCAAGTGCGCGGGAATCGGCTTGTCAAGCGGCACGACATCGGCGCCATATTTTTCCGAAAGTTTTGCGCGGACATAGCAATGCAGCGAATCATAGAGCGGTTTCAATTCATTCCAAAGCGCCTTGATTTCGGCCTGGAATTCCGCCGCCGGGGCATCGTAACCGGCCAGCCAAACTTCCGACAAATCGTTAAATCCGATATCTTTGGCGCCTTCGTTGCCGAGCGTCACAAATTCCTGATACAGCGGTTTCTGGCTGTCAAAAGCATTATGCCAGCCAATCCAGGCTTTTTTCATTTCTTCCGGATTCGAACTTTTAACCAGCACATCCGACAACGCGCCCAAATCCATGCATTTGTCGCCTTCACAGGCTTTGGCCGCGCCATAATAACCGATCAATTTCGAGCTGATTTCAGCCAATTTGGCTTGTTTTTCGGCATCTTTGGGTGGCGGGAGTGCCGTATCTGTGCGCAATTTCGTCCACTGGCGCAGCTGGTCATCACACGTGGCATCCGAGGCCTGAAAGGCATTGGCAGCCGCAATCAGCGCCGACCGTTCCGCCATCATTTTCCCCTCGCTTTCCGTCAGCGCCGCCTCCGTTTCCGCATTAATATCTGTCATATATTTCCAGTTCATCTGTTCGCTGGTGGACACGAGCCGGGTCAGCGTCACATTGGCCTGATCGAGGAACTGACCCATCGGGGACATCGATTGGCAGACACCGGCAGCCGGAGCTTCGGCCACAGGCGCTTCAACGGGGTCGGCGGCAGATTGGGGCGCGGGCTGCGAACTGCAGGCCATCAAAAGTGCGGCAACGGCAATCAAAGACAAACTTTTTTTCATAAAAATCCTTATATTTAAATGAATGATAACCTCGGCATCATCGCCGGAGGCTGTTAAACCGTTTTATACATTTTATGGGGGAATGTATGGCTATTGCTGCGCAATACGCCATACACAAACGGCGCTATTGCTTACGCAATACGCGCCGTTTTTTCATCTTATTTTTTAGGATTCTCGAGAAAATTTAAAATTTCAGTCATAAATTTTAATATTATTTGAATGATTTGAGTGTTTCAGCAAGTTCAAGTACCTTGTCTAAAAGACCAAATTCCTTGGCAACCCGAGCCTGAGTTTTGTTGGAACTCAGACAAATATCGGAAAAATGAGGGACAAACACGGCCGCATTCAGAAGAATATTGATGCTTATCATGTCTTTTTGAAGCGAAAGACTCAAGGTTTTGCCAGATTTGCGCAAGTCATCGCTCCATTTGAGGAAGTGTCGGATAAAATCAGAGCTCAAAAATTCCTCCAAAGTGATTTCTTCCAAAGTGATTTTGGGTCCTTGGGGGGTGGCAGAAATCTCCGTGTTTTCAGAGGCTTGTATATTGAGATTATCGCTTGAGTTTTGGGGAAGCTCAAGCCTGGTGTGGTCTTGGGTAAAATTGGGGCAATTGATTTCTGAGGTTTTGAGCGGAATGATGGAAAATTGGCGTGCTATGCGACTTTCCTTAAAGGCTCGGAGATTCTGGAATGTCTTGTCAGTGGCGTTACGGCATGGAATCAGGGCAACGGGTGTGCCTCCGTATGGTCGTGAGAGCTGAATCTTCGTGAGTAGTGCCGAACGTTCCAGTTTCGTATATAAAAAATTCTGGACGATTTCGACGTTTGCCATTTCAAAGTTTCTGCCGGTGGCAGTTGTGCCCTGAATGATATCATGGATGCGGTTGAGCTGTATCGGATGTTTGCTGAAATGGACATGCGCATATTGATGGCTGTTTTGAGAATGATGATCCTGCAGATATGACGCGTCCTGATATTTTTTTTGAATATAAGGTTGAATATATTCTATTTTAAACTGCCGCTCAGATTGTTTCTGAGTTTTTTGAATAATTTTAAACAATATTGTTCTGACGATGCAATACGCCACGGATACAGCCAATAATGCCATGAGGTTGCCATTATATAACCATACCATGGCAAGGGTGGCCATAAAGATGATACCGAAGCATCCTCTTGTCATAAAGTAGGAGATGAGCAGGGAACGTGAAGATTTTGTGGATGAAACAGCAAGCTGTGTTTTGGGTTCGGCGGTCTTGTCCAGTTCAGAGGTATGAGTCGTTTTGGAGGATTTCATGATATTTTTATGGGAGTCAGATGAAGATTGGAAATGGGCTTTCCAATGCTTTTTTGAGGGTAAAACATGTGTGATAGAAAATAAAGTTTAAAAAGAATAGGTCAATTTATTTGGTTTTGAACAAGGTTGCTGAACTATTAAAAGATTGTAAATAAAAGATTGTAAAAGATTGTTTTCAGGTATAAAATTTTGTAAAATAACACAACCAAACAACACGAGTTATGTATATTTAATATATTATCAGTATGTTTGGACTGTGTTTGATTGGTGTATTATTATATATATTAGGCATTATTGTTCATCATGAAAGTAATATTAAAAGCTATATGAAGGGTGTTGTATATCGGATGATGAAGTGGGGAGTTGGTATGTGAACATATCATTATAGTATATAGGCGAGTTTTCTTGTCAGAATGGGCAAAATAGGGTAAAATATAATGGCGTTTTTACTTCTGTTTTTCGCATTTTGCAAACGAGGAGGTATTATGAGAAAAACAACATTGCTTAAAGGCTCATTTCTGGTTGCAACGTTATGGGCTTTTGGGTGTGCGAACACAGAAACCGATGTATCACGCCGGGGCCTGGATGACACCATCGACATCAATGGCGCGGGTTATGCATCGAAAGAAATCAGTGAAGGGAATGTGTTCGGCAAAGAAAGCGAAGGCTTGCCCTCTAATCCGCTTTCACAACCAAGCGACGATGTGTTGGGAAAACCTGGGGCTTATGAAAATCTCGTATATTCTGTAGAGCCCACCGAGGCAAAAGCATATATTAACGAATTTATAGAATTTGAAGTTGTCATTGATACGAGTGGAGAAGATTTTAAACAGAATAACAGTCCAGACCCTCGTTTTGTTGTCGTCTTAGAACGTCCTGCAGACGGTAATGCAACTTTGATTGTCGATAAATCAGAGCTTTTTGATAAATCGGAATTTCCGCCGACCGACACCATGGCAGTGCTGAAACCTGACAGCAAAAACACGATGAGATTCAAGGTGTTGACAGGATCTGCATATAACCAGGACGATCCGATGTACTGGGTCAATGTCTGGTCTGCTGATGCAGATATGCCTGCGATTGCCAAGATTAATGTAAAAAAACCGCCTCAAAAATCCGATTATGAGAAAGGCAACAGCGATGTCAGTAATACACTTGAAACGTCAGATGCCATGGAAGAAAACCTGGGTAAATCCAAATTGACAAGTGTCAATCTGGTTTCTGATGAAGCTCGCGAACAGACGATTCTCGTAGATACGGAAAAAACATTTAAGGTCAAACTTGATGATGCCAAGTGCAATGCCGGCGAAACCGGCGGTGAGGATTGCAAAGTCAAAGGCGAGCCCATTTGTTGGACTTTTGTTGAACATGTCGATCCGAACGATGGTGATATCTTGTCTCCGGCTCCAGACGATGATTTGAAACTCGAGGATAAAGACGGCGTTCAGGTCGGTTGTGGAGAAGCCGACGACAAGGGCGAAGTCCAGGTAAAAATTGAAACTGGTGGCTCTTATGATGCCCGTTATTACCTGAACTTCTTCCATGCCAAAGCTGCGCCTTTAACGTTCCAAATCGATACATATGCCATGCCCGATACATTGGGTGAACCCGGCGACGGTCCCACCGATGACTTAAACGGTGACGGCATTCCTGATGAAGGCCGTGATATTGAAATTCCAGGAGATGGTTTTACAACTGATCCTGTGACAGGCAAGGAACAACTCACTGGATGTGATGCTGCTACTTTTTTGGATAAACTTTGGACCGATAAGGCCATTAAAGATAGTATTTTAGAACAGTGTAGCAATCCAAAGTTAGAATCCATGTCATCTTGCAGTGGCGGAGATTGCAGCAGTACGGATGGCAACTTCAAGTGCCGTTTGACAAAAGAAGCCGATGGTACATTGATGCTTTCGACATGTGATGGCGACATTGTTATGGTCGATTTGGATGGAGACGGCATTGCAGATCCTGTCCGCATCGTGGTCACAGATAACGGCGACGGCACTTACCGCATTGACGGCTTTGATACCGATGGCGATGGCAAACCCGATGTCGCACCCGATCCTTGTTTGTATGGCAGTTGTATCAAAGATCCTGAGTATAAACTGCTGTGTCAGGTTCTGAAAGATGGTGCCAAACCCGATGATAAAAATTATAAAGCTTGTACAAAAGTATCTGCCGGCATTGATGAAGATCTTGATGTTTATTTAAAGCTTGTAGATCTCGATGATGAAGACGGCGTCTCAGGCAAAACTTTAGAAGCTAAGATTATTCGAGGGGCTTTGGTTTCAAATAACGCCGATTTCAAAGATTATGAAGAAGGCGCTTATGAATTCAAAGAAATTACAGATGCGGATGGCAATAAAACAACAGAACCAACGCCAACGTTAACACTTAAAACGGACGGCAGTGGTAAAACAAAAGCAGTCTTTTGGACAGGTACGGCATACGATTCTTTATATTATATCATGATGGAGAATACGAAAGCCAAGACCGTCATGCTGCCCGTGAACGTCATCAATTCTGTCGATATTCCGACAAATCCCGGCGATAAACCGGATGACAGTGTTTTGGATGAAGGCGGCGAAGCGGTAACACCGCCGTCTGATATGCCAGACTATGTCCCCGATCTCGGACCTTTGGTCATGGAAGTCGCTCCCGGTTTATCCACAGACATCAGCTCGCCTGTGATCCGTACGCTCGGTCTGAAGGTTGTGCTGAAAACAGATTATGAAAAAACTGGAAAATCTAATCTTATTCAACATGAGAAAGTCTGGTGGAAAGTTACGCGCGGACCTTCAAGTGCTAACAATGGTTCGTTGTTACACAGCAAGTCTGAAACCGATACGAAGGGTACAGCTCTGAACTATTTCTATACAGGCACCGGTTATGATGCCTTGTATTATGTCAGTGTTTTCCATCCCAATGTTTTGGATGAAGATGGCAATGTCGAACCCGTGATCTTTGCCATTACTACGACCAATAATACCGGTACCGTTCCTGGCCCAGAACCCGGCGATCCCAGTTTGCCTGAAGGTGAAACCAAGTGTCCGGATGGGTATGAACTTAAAAGAACATGTGGCAGCGATGAAGTTGGTAAAGATATTAAAAAATGTCCTGATAATACCAACCCGAAACAGAAATGTGTTGTTGAAAACTGTGACGGTGAAAACTGTGAAGGAACCGATCCAACAACGGTCAATGGTATCGATGTCAATCCAAACTTGCCTCAGATGACATGTGAAGATTATAAAGATATATGTCCTGATGCTGAAAATGATGACTGTAATAAGGGCTGTCTCGAACTTAAGATTGTTGGTAACAGTTATAAACGTTTCCAGCCTGGGAAGATTGAAAAAACGCAATTTAAGCTCATTCATAGAAACGGTAGTGATGAAACGGTTATCCCAAATGAAAATATTCACTACACCATGGATAAAAATGCTGAAGTGAATGCTGCCTTATTGAGTAAAAAATCACCGACTGATGAAGATGGCAAGTCAACGGCATCATTTAAAACGGGATCCAAGGTCACGACATTTAAAATCAATGCCATGCATCCGAATATCAATGATGGCGGCAATATGATTCCCAAGACGGTTAATATTACCATTTACGATCCGTCACAGGAAAAAACAGATACCAGTGAGCTCAATAAGATCAACCTGAATGTTGAGGATCCATCTAACATCACATTATACCCAGGGGATGAACTTAAAAAAGTTTATTATTATGTACTTCCATCTGACAAAGCTCAATGTGGCGAGAGTTTTGTTTATAGTGATGCATTAGAACGTACATCCGGATGCCAAAAATTAGGTGGTGAGGATGGATATTGTGAAATTAATGCGGCAGCCTCACCTTATTCTACTGAACTTGTCGTTGCCAGTGGCAAAACAAATTATACGGTTTATGCTGTTGGAACAGATGGTGATGGCAAACCCGTTGCTTCCGGCTGTGTTTCCTATCAATCATTCCCGTCTTGGACGAAACCTAAGACTTGTATTATTGATAGAAACGATTTCGAATCAGATGAAGCCTATAATGCAGAGTTAGAAAAAATTGAAGATAATCCCGCATGCACACGCACGATGACGGTCACCGTGCCCATGGCCAAAATGCCGATGGTCATTGATTCCACTTATCACACCAAAACACTCGTGAATATCGGGCCGCTTGTCAAAGAAGGTACCGAAATTGGCAATCAAATCAAAGAGATTGTCGATAAGATCAATGCTTTTATTGGTGAAAAGCCCGAAGAAAAATTGACACAAAGTCTGACCCAGTATTTTATTTATACTGATGATGAGGGAAATGCTAGTACAGCAGGTGCTCAATCTTGTATGCAGGCTGTGAATAAAATATCTGGAAAGTGTACCCGTAAAGACGGCGAAAAAATGTTTGATAATATCGGGGCCACTTGTAATTCATGGAATAAAGATAATACCTATGAATTAGAAGATGCATCCGGTAAAATCAGGGATGTGAGTTATGAATGGGATAAAGCCGTAGAGGATAAAAATAAAAAATATTTCACGAATTGCGAA
>JAGBXG010000078.1 GCA_017629415.1 Pseudomonadota bacterium
TAAGGCACTCAGGGACCACTATCGAATACCCTTCCGTAGACCTCAGCAATTATGCCGAAGTTGCTTACAGAGTGCCTTTTTCTGTAGACACTCTCGGTGTCGATGAGAATGACTTTAGTACCAATTTATTTACACTATCGCTTATGCCCCCTGCAAAGTTAAAACATGACCTGGATTTTTCTCAGTTTAAGCCGCTTTATTGTCAGAGTCGTTGCTTTTATCTTCCAATTGTTTTTTATCTTCGGCATTTAAATTTTCTTCTTCGGTTCGTGCTTCACGCATGCCACGTTTGAAATTTTTTACCGTTTGGCCGATGGCAGACCCAAGCTGCGGCAGTTTGGTTGCTCCAAAAAGGATGACAACAACAAGCACAATGAGAATAATTTCGGTGTGTCCAATCCCAAAAGCCAGTGTAGCGTGCATGATATTCTCCGTGAAATTTTCGAATCTTGTATGGGTATGATTCCCGTCAAACGAAGCACGATTATCATATTAGATTTAGAATGTGTTACACAAAACACACGGTTTGTAATATGAAACATGTACAGATTCAGCGAATGATGTCAAAGTGATCGATTTGACGGAAAAGATCGGTATTTCTTTGCATTTCATTCATTTCTTTGGTCAGAATTTGCGAAGAATTCAGACGGTTTCTTTCATTTAAAAGGAGAACTTCATGCGCGTTGTTGATTTGATCGAACAGAAACGAGACGGAAAAGAGATTGCAGCTGCCGATATCAAAGCATTTGTCGATGCTGTTGTGCGTAAAGAAGTTCCGGAGTATCAGTCTGCGGCATTTCTGATGGCAGTTTATTTCAAAGGCATGCTGCCCAAAGAACTCGTGGCTTATACCGAAGCCATGCTTTACAGCGGCGATACGCTTTCGTTGAAATCATTGTCTGGCAAGTACAAAGTCGACAAGCACTCGACTGGCGGTGTAGGCGACAAAGTTTCGCTGACCTTGGCACCGATGGTTGCAGCCTGCGGTCCCGTCATTCCGATGATTTCAGGACGCGGTTTGGGACATACCGGCGGCACATTGGATAAACTCGAATCTGTGCCCGGCTTCCGCGTCGATTTGAGTGAAGCCGAAATTGAAGCCGGCATCGACAAAGCCGGTTATGTCATTACAGGTCAGACAGGTTCACTCGTGCCGGCAGATAAAATCTTTTATGCCCTTCGCGATGTGACCGGTACCGTGCCTTCCATCCCGTTAATCGCAGCTTCTATTATGAGCAAAAAGATGTCCGTCGGTTTGAACGGTCTCGTGCTCGATGTCAAAGTCGGTTCCGGTGCATTCATGAAAACTCAGGAAGCCGCTGTCGAACTGGCAGATACGATGATCAGCATTGGCCGCGCCATGAACTGCGATGTCCGCGCTTGTATTTCGAGCATGGATCAACCGCTGGGTGTTGCCGTCGGTAATGCCAACGAATTTATTGAAGCCGTCGAAATGCTCAAAGGCCGCGCCCCCAAAGATTACGCCCACGTCTGCTATACCCTTGGAACAGAAATGCTCGCTATGGCCAAAGGCATTTCCAACGACGATGCCCGCGATGAACTCGAAAAAGCCATTTCATCAGGCCGTGCATTGGAACAACTTCGCAAGAATGTGGCCGCTCAAGGCGGCGATGCCCGTGCCGTGGACGATTACAGCTTGCTCAAGATTGCCGAAGATACCGTCTATGTCGAAGCGCCTTGCGATGGCTATGTTTCTGCATTCAATTGCGAAGCCGTGGGCAAAGCCGGATGCATTCTCGGTGCCGGCCGCGCCGTTGCCGGTGCTCCCGTCGATCATAGCGTCGGCCTCGAAGTCCTGCACAAAATCGGCGATAAAGTCACTAAAGGTACACCGCTTTTCAAAGTCTATTACAAAGACGAAAAGAAATGTGAAGACGCCTGCAAAATGTTGCTCGAATCCGTCACCCTCAGTGACAATGCACCCAAAGCGAACGAGCTCATCCGCGATATCCGCAGATAATTTTTTGTAGGGCGTTGCCCCGAACCCCATTGGGGCGCTGCCCCAAACCCCGCCGGGGCTTTGCCCCGGACCCCACCAAAGGGGCTGAGCCCCTTTGGAATCCCACAATGTTGGGCAGTTTCGTGGGTTAGCCGGGTACTGTTTGCTGACGTCTTGGGGCGAAATGGGAACCCTGTATCCCATTCCGCCTTGGTAAGTTTTAACACTTTGTGAATGCTGACGTTTTTTGCTGCAGAATGGATTTGATTTCGCTCATCAA
>JAGBXG010000079.1 GCA_017629415.1 Pseudomonadota bacterium
AACGATGTACTTTCGGATGAAATTCGGTTGATTCAGGAAATCGCCGAATGTTCTGCACAGAATCGTCGAAGTCATGGGGCGATTGATATTGATTTGCCTGAATTTAAGCTGACTTGGCATGCGGACGAACAGCGGTATTCGCTGCATCCCATCGAGCCTGGGATGATGAGTCGTCAGCTCGTGTCAGAGTGTATGATACTGGCGAACAGTCTGGCGGCAGATTTTTGTGCCGAGCATCATATTCCTGCGCTTTACCGGCTTCAGCCGCCGCCTGTGAATATGCCGACAGAAGCTGAACTGGAAGCTTTGCCGAACGATTTGATGCGTGCGTATGCCATGCGGCGTTGCATGCAGCCGGCATCTTCGTCCATGACACCTGGTTTTCATGCAGGTTTAGGGTTGCCGCGTTACCTTCAGGCGACGAGTCCGCTTCGCCGGTATGCCGATTTGCTGTGTCATTACCAGCTTGAATCCTGGTTTGAAACGGGTGAGCCAAAATTTGAAGCAGATGCTTTTAATGCCGTAATGTCAGAGACAGATTTGGGTTTATCGCATGCCAAATCTGCTTCTTCTGAGGCTTATCATACGGCTACGCTTGCCTATCTTAAACAGTTGGGGAGTACACCGCTTGATGCTGTGATTGTGCAATATCTGACCGAACGCGGGGATATGGCACAGGTTGTTTTGGTGCAAACACAGCTTCGCGTGAATGTTGCGACGAAAAATCGCTGGCCTTTGGGGACGATGTGCACGGTGTATATCGATAATGTTCAGCCTGAGGAAGGTGCGCTGATTGTGAAATTTGGGGAGTGTAAGTAGGGCAGGAAACACCGAGCTAAGTTTTTAACGCGAGTGTTTCGAGCGCATGGACGAGAAAGTTTTTTTGGGGAAAAAGGTTTTATCATGCATAAAAAAGCCCGGCTATGTCGGCTTTTAGCCTCCATACGCCGGGCGATTGCTTTGCTATTTCGGCCTTTGGCCTCAATACGCGCCGCATTTTGATGTGTTTTTACAAGCTGAGTTTTTTTCTCCAGGCTTGTGCGGCGGTCAGTTCATCGGGGGTATTGACGCCCATCAGTTCGCCGGGATCTTCGGCGATGACGGGTTGAACGGGGATATTTTCGCGGTTGGCGATTTCGACGATATCGGTGAAATAGTATTCGCCGGCGGCATTATTATTGTCGATTTGCGGGATAGCAGTTTCGAGGAATGCCATGGGCATACTGTAGATGCCGGCGTTGACTTCGCGAATGGCGATTTCTTCGGGTGTACAATCTTTGAATTCGACGATGCGTGCGACGGTGCCGTCATTATTTCTGACGATACGTCCATATGCGGCGGGTTCATCTCTGACCATGGTGAGGCAGTAGACGAGTTTTTGCGCACGTTTGAGCATAATTTTTTTGAGTGTTGAGGCCTGCAGATTGGGGAGGTCTCCGAGCAAGATGACGGCATAACGCGGTTTCAGTTCTTGCAGTTTGGGGATTGCGGAACGGACGGCGTCGCCGGTACCGCGAGGCTCTTCCTGTACTGCGATTTCGATATTCAGTGCGTGTCCGTCCCTCGCGAGATGTGCGCGGATGTCATTGGATTGTGGTCCGATGACGACAACGATATTTTCGATACCCGCGAGTTGGCAGGCATCGAGCATCCAATCGAGAATGGGGCGATCGGCGACTTTGTGAAGCACTTTGCTTTGCATGGAGTGCATGCGTTTGCCTCGGCCAGCAGCCAAAATGACGGCGACGACATCTTTCATAATTCAGACCTATTCCTCGTATCGCGCACTTGAAGTGCAAGTTTCATGGACATAAATAGCGGAGAGGCATGGGAGTTGTTTTTTCAAACGGTTATAAATCCATGCGGCCAATATTTCCGAGGTGGGATTTTCCAAGCCTTCGATTTCATTCAGATAGTAGTGATCGAGGACGGCATGCAGAGGTTTCCATGCTTCTGTAATTTCTGCGAAGTCGACGACCATTCCTGTGTCAGGATTGACGTCACCTGTGACGATGACATCGATTTGATAGCTGTGTCCGTGAAGTCGTGCACATTTATGTCCTTCCGGGACTTTTGGGAGTCTGTGTGCGGCTTCGAAGCGAAAAGTTTTCGACAATGTTGTTGGCATATACTCAACCCTTTAATGCAATCATTGACGAGCGCAAGATTACACGCCTCGCGCGTCTGGATCCCAAATCACCTTATGGATTTGTAAATTTAGGCGAATGGGCAACTGACTTTCACATATCCAAGTGACGAGTTCGGCAGGAGCGAGTTCGTCCCAGACTGGTGAGAAATGTATTATAACACGTGTAAAAGCTTTGTACTGATGAAGTTTTTGAATACACCAGTCAAAATCTTCGCGATTGGCGACAACGCATTTGATTTCGTCGGTATTTCGCCAATTTTCGGCATAATGCATCCAGATATTTTCTGGATGTATGACATGGCTTCCTGGCGGTTTAAGGTCAATGATGCGGTGTACACCTTGTGGAACGTCATCGAGCGGCATGGAGCCGTTTGTTTCGAGGAGGACAGTTTTTCCTTTTTTCAGGAGCCATGCCATGAGCTGGCAAGCCAGCTGAGATTGGCACATGGGTTCCCCGCCGGTCAGTTCAACGAGATTGCAGTTCAGCTGTTCGATTTTATCGATGACTTCTTCGACGAGTAAGTTTTGTCCGCCTTCGTAGGCATATTGTGTATCGCACCATCGGCATCGGAGGTTGCATCCGGCCAATCTGACGAAGATACAGGGCTGTCCTGCGAAGCTGGATTCGCCCTGTACAGATTTAAAGATTTCACATACACGCAGGAACATATTTGGGGGTTCCTTTATTGTGCCAGTGCTTTGGCGATAGCCGCGACTCTTGCGGCTTCAACCGGGTTACGCCAGTTGCCGTCGATTTTGATGGATGTGCCGACGATGAGGCCGTCAGCAGCGGCACCAAATTTGGCGGCATTATCGACGGTGATGCCGGAACCGATGATGACGGGGAGGTTTGCCGGTCTGACTTTGGCGACATCTTCGATATGTGCTTCACATCCGGTAGAGACGCCGGTGACGATGAGGGCATCTGCGCCACAGAATTCAAAGCCATGTGCGAGGTCTTCGAGGCGTGCATCGGCGGTAATGGCATGGCAAGCGTGTTTTTTCTGGACATCGGCCCAAACTTTGACTTGTGAGCCCAGGGCTTTACGGAGTCGCAAAACTTCGGCGGCAGAAGCATTCATGAGTCCTTCGTCGGCGACATGGGCATAGGCGAAAGCTTCGGCGCGGATGAACTGTGCGCCGGCGCATGTGGCCAGTCCCATGGCTTCTTTGTTTGCGCCGGCCAAAACTTGTACGCCGACGGGCAAATCAAACCGCGAGACGATGCGATCGGTGGCAATGGCCATGGCAGCGACGATTTCGGGGCCCACATGGCCGTTGAGGTAGGGGAGGTCTGCCATATTTTCGATGAGTAAGGCATCGCAGCCATTGGCGGCCAGTGTTTCGGCATCGCGCAAAGCTGCATCCAAAATGGCCGGCATTTCCATGCTGTTTCCCGGGGTTCCCGGCAGAGCTCGGAGGTGGATCATGCCGATAAAGGCGCATTTATTTTTCTGATTTGGAAAAAGTTTCATGAGTTTTCCTTATTCGTGGCAAGGAGGCAACAGTTAATCGACTGTTTTGTTGGGCACAAAAGGTTCAAATATCGCAGCGGAGGGTTCCAGTATATCTGTATCTGAGAGTTCGCCGTCCAAGGCACCGCCTCGGTAGCCGCATGTTGTTTGTCTGCGCTCAAAGAGCGGTGAGCCGTCTGGTGTATAGAGTTCGGGCTGATAGGCGTAAACCAGCGTGTCTTTGGGATTGGGCACATAAAACGTGAGCAAGCCGTTATCGATCATGAGCTGGAGACTGTCTTGAGGCGGGCAGCAGGGTTCAAAAGGCACTGGTTTGTTCATGCGCGCATATTTTTCGCGTGTTTTAGCAATGACTTCAGGATCGCATTTACGGCGATACATTTCCTGGATATAGAAATTCATTGTTTTTTGGATGCCGCGTTCGAGCGTGGGCTGTAAGCGGTATATGGCACCTTTTCGCGGATTGGGAATGATGGCCATGAGGAAGGCGCATTCCTTGAGCGACAGATCCTGACTGCGTTTGCCGAAATAATATTTGGCAGCTTCTTCAATGCCGTAAATTTCAGGGCCGAATTCAATGATATTGAAGTAGAGCTCCATGATGCGTTGTTTGGGAATTTGAACGATGGATTCCATCAGCCATGTATAAATGACTTCCTGGGCTTTTCGCGAGATGGTTTTGGTTCTGCCAAAGAACAGGTTTTTGATGAGCTGCATGCTGATGGTGGAAGCGCCTCGGGTGAAGGATTGGCGTGTGACATTTTTTTCGAGGGCAGCTTTGATTTGCAGCGGACTGAACCCGGCATGAGTGAAGAAAGAGCCGTCTTCGGTCGTTGTAATGAGCTGTACGAGCCAGGGATTAAGATCGTCGAAGAGCACCCAATGCGGATATTGCTGCCGGATGTCTTCGGCGGTTATACCGGGCACATAGACGGGCAAATTATTGATGGTGACGGGATATATAGATGGCGGAATGATGATTTCGTGGGGCATGAGCGCATTGGGATCAATGACGGTATGTGTCAATCCTTGGTTAAGCGTCATGAGGTCGCGGTTGACAGGCCATGTCAATACGCCGAAATCTTCTGAAGGCGTCAGATTAAATTTATGGCGTGTTTCTGAAAGTGCTCCCAGGAATCCGGTGGCTTCAAATTCAATGCCAATCATACCTTGCCATGTGAGGCCATCGAGATCGGTGCGCAGGGCATGGGGGATGGCATCGAAAAGCTGCTGCATGGGTTGTGGTGGCAATTGAATGGAGAAATCGAATTTCCAGTCATCGACAATTTTGGGCAGGGTATTGGAACGTGCACGAGTTTTGCGTTGTGCTTTGTCCAGAGACATCGCGAGTGTCAGGTTTGTTCCGTTTGTTTTGAGCTGGATATTTTCAAATTTGAACTGATTTTGTGTCAGATTTGCGCTGATATCGAAGGCGGCGGATCCGTTTAGTGCGATGGGTTCTGGGCTGATAAGCTCGTGCGACCAGACAAGGTCTTTGAGATTGAAAGCAGTTGCCAGTTTGAGATCTTTAGACTTGATATTGACGTCATATTGGAAATTGGCATCAAAAGTTGTGTTATCGAAATTGAAAGTGGGCAGCAGTTTGAACAGGAGATTGTTTTCATCGCCGGTTTCGGCATTTTTTGCGGTCATGCCGGCTTGTGTTTTGTGCATGTTGTCGGCAGAGCGCATGGGATGTATGGTGAGGCCGCCTTTGACTTGTTCGCTGCCCATATCATAGACGCCATTGAGTTCTATTTGTGTGATGATGGGAGATTGGAACTGCCATGAAATGAGATAATCGACGGCTTTTCTGATGCTTCGGTAGCCGACTTCGAGCTGTATGTGATCGATTTGAGTATCGGCTAAAGGAATGACGCGTTGATCTTCGATTTGAATTTGTCCATCGGTGATGAACATGCGCTGTGAGAAGAAGTAGTCTTTGAGATCTTTTTGGGGTTTATCGGTTTGAATGACGCTGTCTATGGCACCTTTTGCCATGTCGCCGGCGATATTTTCGCTGCCGGCGGCGGCGGCTTGGATACCGGCGGCAATGGCGGCTTTGGCTGCTTCGGCGGCTATTTCTTTGGCTTTATCGGTGGTGGCAGTTTTGAGCGAAGACCCCCATCCTTTGACGAAATTTTCACTGAAAGAGAGTGCCAGATTGTAAAGTGCGGAGCCGTCATCACGGATATAATCGTGAATTTGTGGTTTGGTGAGTTCAAATTCTTTGAGGTAGACGCCGCTGACTTTTTTGGGGGGGATTGTCATCAGGCGTGCGCGTGTATTTTCGATATGGACGAGTGTGTTGTCATTTTCAGACACATTTAAGCCGGCGATTTCAAAGGTGGTGGGCAAAGTGAGGCTGACAGATTTGAATGCAAGTTTTCCTTTGTCATGGCGCATGAGTGCCGGAACCGTTCCGCTATTGGAGATGGGCTGAGTTACAGAAATCATTCCTTCTTTGCTATTTTTGATATTGCCGCTGATTTCTGCGTTGTATGTCGTGCGTGTGCCGGATTCATCGAGGAGTATGGAAAGCTGTCCTTGCACGTCGTAGAAATCCGGATTGTTTTTGGACGGTACATAGGCCATATTGGCGGCCGACACGGCGCTGATTTCGAGGTTATCATTGATTCTTGCCGGGGGCATTGAGACGGCCACGCGTTCCACGGTGACGGCGGGCAGCGGTGTGATAAAACGTTTCCATGCTGGTGTTGTTTTGGGCTTTTTAGGGTCTTCGGATTTCCGTGCTATGATTTTTTGCACGATGTCATCGAAATTGGAAACGCCGTCTGTCATTCTGATGTGGATATCGAGGTCACCGATTTGAATGGACTGGATGGCGAATGATGAGCCCAGTGGCAAGTTTGTCAGCGTGATTTCGACGTCATCGAGTGCAACGCCTGTGCGTTCTGGGGCGTGTTGATCGGAGATTTGAATGCGTTGTATTTGGGCGCTTTTGATACCTGTCAGTTTGATATCACTGATTTCGACATGCCGTCCGATTTTATTTTCGGTTTGTGTGAGCATATCGTTGACATAATTTTCGATGAGTGCAGGTGCAATGATAAACCAAACGAGCGCAATGATTGCCAATAGGGCACACAGAATAAGGATGGCAATCAGTCGGACGCGTTTGCTGTTAAGCGCCATGGAGATCTCCAGTTTGATGACGTTGAAGATTTATTGGGCATCGCAAGAGATAAGGAGTGCAGCGCGTATTTGCGCAGCAAATAGCGATGCGGCGGCGCGTATCGTCCGAGGCCGGAACGGCTGAGGCGATAGCGCAGCCTTTTTTTTGGAAGATAAAATGAGATACATTTTAGGGGGCAAGCCCCCTTCGTCGCTATGCCTTTCGGCATACGCGCCTACCCCCAATGCGGGGACACCCCGCAACGCCCCGTTTAAGGATTTGTCAGGGGCAGGGAATGATGTGGATGTTAGGCGTCGGCTTTATCGTCGTCTGTTTTGGTGTCATCGGTGTTGTCAGTTTTGACATCTTCGATTTTGGAAGCGTTATTTTGGGCTTCGAGGCGTGCGATTTCATTGCGGAGGTCTTGGACTTCTTTGCGAGTGGCAAGACCGAGCTGATTGGCGATACCTGCTTTGAAGCATTCGTTCATTTCGTTAGCTTTGGTGAAAGCGGTGACGCCTAGATCGAGGACTTTTTGCGCTTGCGGTGTGGCCATGACTTGCTGGACGCGTTCATTTTCCATGATGGCCATGCCTTTGGTCATAAGTTTATCGACGAGAAGGGAAATCTGTTTTTTCATCGGTGACTCCTGGTAGAGATTGAATTCAGTGTAAACAGTGCGGTAATGCACCATTTTTTATTTTAACACGTCAGACGGGAAACGTGGCACAAAATTTGGTGTGTTTATGCCGATAAGTTTTAAGATTCTGATGTTTTTCTGTCGATTTTGACAGTTTACAGAGATTCGCGAAAGGGAACGCAAAAACAAAGGGGTTTATTCCGTGACGGGTTTGCGAATTCTGTGTTTTATGCACTGATTTTTGTGGAGTTTTGCAGGAAGTATTTGGCGTATTGGCAAAGTCCTTGGAGTGTGAGGTTGGGAGCCCAGATATCGTAGGCGATATGTGGTTTGATGAGGTGAGCGTTTCCGCCTGTGAGGATGGTTTGGACGGGGTATGTGAGTTGTTTTCGGATTTCGTAAACGATGCGTTCGATGCCGCCTGCAGCGCATAAGATGGTGCCTGTATTCATGGCGGATATGGTGTTTTGAGAGATGGGATCTATTTGCGGATGGAGTTGGAACTGCGGGAGGTGGATGATGCGGTTTGTCAGAGCCTGGTGCATGGTTTCGATGCCGGCAAGGATGGGGCCGCCCCAGAATTCGCCTTGCGGGTCGATGATATCGAAGTGTGTTGCGGTTCCGGTATCGATGACGATGGCACCGCCTTTGACGTGGTATTTTGCCCCGAGTGCGTTGACGATGCGATCTTGTCCGACGGATTTTGGGTTATCGTAGTGGATTTTGATGGGTGCTGAGGCAGGATCGATGAAGATGACGGGGCAGCTGAGGATTTGTCGGATTTCATCTGTGACGAAAGCCATGCGTTGCGACACGCAAGAGATGATGGCGATGTCGAGGGGGGTATTGGCGATGTTATGCAGAGCTTTAGGCAGTGTGTTGGTTTCGATATCCTCGCGAGTGGTGAGGCAGTCATGGATGAAGTGTCCGGTTGATGTGCGTGTATTGCCTATGTCGAGAGCCAGAATATGCATGATGACGAGAAATCCAGCGGTTGGGAGTATCGGTCTTTTGAGGATGACCGTTAATTGTGTGATAAAATACCTACATCCGCCTACAAAAGCAATCTATTGAAAGTTTCATTATCTTCGTCGGAGGAGTCCGAGGACTTCGACATGTTTGGTTTGTGGCATCATATCGAAGGCTTCGATGCGTTCGAGGACGAAATCTTTGTTCATGTAGGCGATATTTTTGGCGAACGACTCTGGGTTGCAGCTCATATAGATGATGACAGGTGTTTGAGATTGCATGAGTTGGTTCATGACAGTCGTGCTTAAGCCTTTTCTGGGCGGATCGACGAGGATGACATCGGGTTGGGGCCAATTTTGCGGCCATGATTTTTCGAGGTCGAGGACTTCGAAGTGTGTTTTGAAGGATTCGTTTTGTGCGGAAAGTTTGGCGGCTTCTATGGCTTGTGAGCTGAATTCAGCGCCGTACAGGGCTTGATATGGCTGGAGAGTGCGTCCGAATGCGCCGGCACCGCAATAGAGGTCCCATACGATAGCGGGTCTTGCGGGGAGCCAATCTTTAGCGCATGAGTAGATTTGTGCGGCGGTATGGGTATTGAGCTGTGTGAATCCGGATGCAGAGAACAGGGTTGTGATATGTCCGTGTTGTTCGGGCAGTCGATCTAATCCCCAAATGGTTTGTGAGGGTTCGGTTCGGATGGCATTATTGGGGGAGTCATTGAGTGAATAACTGACACCTTTGATAGCTTTAAAGTTTTTGAGGGTATGTGCGAATTTGTTGAGCCAATCGGGTTTTATGCCGTCAGCGCTTTTGCAGACGAGGTCGACGAGGACATCGCCGGCATCATTGGCAAAGAGTGAGACGTATCGGAGCGCGCCGGCATATTGGGGAGTTGTTCGGTAGGCTGGTATGCGGTGTTGATTGGCTTGTTTGCCGATGAATTGGATGACTGGATTGAGAGGCTGTCTCAGGATACGGCATGTTGGTGTTTCGATAACTTCATGTGAGCGTGGTTTATATGCGCCGAGTATGAGTTTTCCGCCGATTTCAGCCGCGACGAGGTCTGTTCGATTTCGATATCCCGTGCGTGGTCCGTCGGAATGGTAAGTCAGATCTCGGATGTACTGGATGCCTGCATTTTGGAGGGCATGGAGGACAAGATTTTTTTTCAGTTCATCCTGCAGTGCGGGGACACAGTGCATCAGTGGGCATCCTGCGCATGCGCCGGCCACTGGCCATGCGATAGGGCATGCTGGTTTGCATCGTTGAAGTGAGGGTTTAAGCAGTCCGTCGCATCTTCCCCATGCACGGTTGGTATGTGGGCTTTTATGTTCGATGTGATAGATAATTTCTTCGTTTTTGAGCGCACCTGGGATGGAAATTTTGATTCCTTTTTCATCGATGAGCACGCCATTGAGTTCATCATCGTATTCTGTAATGCAGCCTTTCATGTGGCTTATGTTCCTCTTGAGATTTTTCCTGAAGATTTTATTTAGACAAAGTCTTCGCCTTCTTCGTATCGGCGCATGACGCGGCCGGCGGCGGAAGCTTCGGCGACACCTGCGTTATAGAGGATGGCGCTATCGAGGAGCTGTCCGCGTGTGGCGGCGGTAAACGCAGCGGTCAGAACGGCGTTTTTGATTTCACCGCCGCTCATTTCAAGTTCTGAGAGCCATTCGTAGTCGATGGGTTCTGCGGTGAGGATATCTGGTGGACACATGTATTTCCAAAGTCTTTCTCTTTCAGGTTTTTTAGGCATTGGGAAATAGACTTTGTAAGTGATACGTCGTTCGAAGGCGGGGTCGATGGCATTTTTGAGGTTTGTGGTCAGGATGCTGACGCCCTCGTATCGTTCCACGAGCTGGAGGAGTACGTTGACGCTCATGTTGGAGTAACGGTCGTTTGATTTGGAGACATTTGAGGTACGTTTTGTGAATAGCGAATCGGCTTCGTCGAAGAGCAAGAGCTGCATATCGGGGCGTGCTTGTTCAAAGATCATGGTTAAATTCTTTTCCGTTTCACCGATATATTTATCGACCATTGTTGCGATATTGACGCGCATGAGGGAGAGGCCGAGTTCGTGTGCGATGGCTTCGGCGCTATGGGTTTTGCCGGTGCCGGGTTCGCCGTCGAAGAGTGCGATAACGCCGGTACCACGTCGTATGCGTTTAGACAGTCCCCATTCATACAAAACGCGTCTTCTGTTGATGGCGGAACCGATAATTTGATGAATTTTTTCCATGATATCGTCGCTGACGACGACATCGGAGAGGTCGATTTCGGGGTCGGTGACAAACGCGAGATTTCCGATGTTTTTGGTGACTTGCACGGCGGCGGCTTTTTCGAGTTCTTTGTTGGAGATCAGCAGCTCATTGGCGGAATCAGACAGTGTTTGTGCGTTGAGTTCGAGGTTTTCCGTGTTTTTTCCGGATTCGAAGTTGGCGGAATAATACGCAAGTTTGGTGGCTTTTTGAATTTGGAATGGCTGGAGTGCCATACGTTGACTGAGTGCGAGCACGTCGATTTGGCTGCGTTCCAGATTGGGCAGATTGAGATGCGGAGCCCAGTATGCCACGGCATTATCTTTGAGGTTTCCGTCCATTTTGGTTTTGAATGTGATGTACGGATCGATGACGGGCAAGGTTTTGACGGCCAGATCTACGCACAATGCGCAGACAACGGGTCTTTTGGCCAATTGACGTGCCAGCATGGAGGCTGATTTTTCTTCCGTGAGCAGTCCGCCGGCATCTCTGAGGCATAAGAAGGCATCCATTAATGCGGCATCTGCGAATACGCTTTTCAGGTATTCTTCGGCATCTGTAGGATGCAAGGAAGCCAGGGGGTGTGTTTGGACGACGATAACAGGTTTTTTGAGGCGTGATGCCATGATTTTGATGAGCGTCGTACGTCCGCTTCCGGGCAGGCCTTCTACGAGGAATGCCATAGATGGGACAAAGTCCAGATTTTCGCGTTCCAGATTGGCACATCGGTTTAATTTGGGTCTGTCGATGTAATTTTGGATGATCCGGAAGGTTTTGAGGTGTGATTCTGCGACGTATGTGCTGTCGTCAAAATGCGGGAAGAGCAGTTCTGCAAACTGAGTGGATGCCAAAGACAATGAGGAGACGCCTGCAAATTGCTGTGTGACTTGTTCTGAAATGATGATTTCATAGAACAGCGGCTGCGTGGGTGCAGAGTTCATTTGAATTCTGAAGAGTCCTGCTTTTGCCATGGCGGATGATGGCGATAATCTGTCCATTACTTCTGAGCGTTCCAGGGCAGAGGTACAGAAAAATCGCATCAGTGCGCCAGTGCTCATATAGACGACGGTCATGGATTCCCAGGTTTCGCGGAGGGCATTTTTATAATTGGGATCCATTTCGGCAGTGGCGAGGAGCCAAAGGAGCAGCATATCGACATCGTCTAAGTAGAAACGCTGTTTGAATGCGATATCCGGCAGTATTACACCTTGGTTTTCTGCGGCATTTTGGTCGATTTCCAAAATCTTTTGGAATCGTTCCATGAAACACATCGAAAGGGGGGTGTTTTCGGGGCCGCCAAAGACACCTTTATCGATATAGTTCAATGCGCGAGCCCAGTCGCAGAGGAGGGCGGAAATGCGGTCACAATGATGAGAGATATGCAGTCTTCGGATGGTATCCGGATCGATGGCATCGCTGACATAGGGCACAATGGGCAGCTTGAAGATTTCGAAGAGTGCTTCGACGGCGGGATCTGGGGCTGCTTCTTCCTGTACTGCGTCATCTTGGGTATCTATCAAAGCGGATAGATTCATGGCTTGTGCTTCAGCTGGTTGTAATGCATTCAGGAGGTCTAGGTAAAGATTGCCGACAGGGCCATACCAGAACACCAGACCTTGCCATTTCTGCATATCTTTCATGATGCCACGGAAAATGTCCATGATGTCATTATCATGCAGCATTTGACAGAGCATATTGCGTTCTAACGAGGTGATTTCGGCATCGGGTTTTGGGGCGATAAACTGGGGCTGAGCAAGGCAGGGGGCGCGGTCGGCTTCTGCGGCACGGCATAGTCCGATATGGCGGATGGCCGTTGCTTGCAGGGTTTGCATGGACAGAGTGATGCCGGAAGGCCGGCGCATGGGGGATTTGAGCAGCCGTAAATCGAAAGAGCCAGGTTCCGGTATGAGAACAGTGGGTGTTAGAATACGCGGTTCGAAAGCGGTTGCAGCCGGTTGAGTTTGTGTTTGCGATGTCTTTGAGGGGGAGGGTGTTTGAGCCCCCGGGGCAAATCGTGTGGTTATCTGTCGTGGGGCTGCAGATGCATTTGAGCGCACGGTTTGAGCTGGGACTGTTTTGCCTTTACGGCGTGTCAGTTTTGTCGTTGAGCTGAATAAAGGTAATGGTTCTGCATCTGAGGCTTCTGATGTTTGAGGAACATTTGCAGTTTCAGCTTCGATATTTTGGGTTTCGATATTCTGGGTTTCGATATTTTGGGTTTCGATATTTTGGGTTTCGATATTTTGGGTTTTAGTGTTTTGATTGAGTTGTTTTTCGGAACGACGTGTGGATTTTGGCGTTTCAGGAATCCAGATTTCGGGTTCTGGTTCATAAGTTGTTTTTGATTTTTGCCTGGCACGTGGGTTTTCTATGATTTCCCGTGTGTCATCATTTGGGTGATAGCTGTCATCTTTGGATTTTGTTTTCCGTTTTCGCGGTATTTCGATGATTTCGCGTTCGGGCATATCCGTGGGGAGATTGTCTGTGATTTTTTTGCTTCGTTTTCGCGGTGTTTCGATGATTTCGCGTTCGGGGATATGAGAGGAGAGATCATCTGTTTTTTTTGCCTTTGTATTCCGTTTTGGCTTTGAAACTGTGGTTTCATCGAGCACTTCTGCATTGTTTTTCACTTCGGAAATGTCTTTTTTCTTGGCCATTTGGGGTACCTCAAATGAATGAAAGGCAAAAAGAGGTTTGAGATGTTGATGTGATCAGGGAGATTTCTGAGCTTAGGGGTATTGGAGAAGCGCCGCTAAGTGGTGGAGTTTTTTTAGAAGTTTGAATAGAAGAGGGATGGCATTATTTATCATCTGCTAAAAACTGAAAACGCCGGAAAAACCGGCGTTTGATTGAAGAGTCGTGTGCAGATTAGTTGCCGCGTTCCGTGATAACGAATTCCACGCGTCTGTTCAGCGCGCGAGCTTTTTTCGTTTGAGCGGGGTCGAGTGGTTTATCGGGTCCATATCCGACGGCAGTAAGTTTATCGGCGGCGACACCTTGTTTAATGAGGTAGGTCACGACAGATTCTGCGCGTTGTCTGCTGAGCATAATATTATGTTCGTATTTTCCGGTATCATCGGTATGTCCTTCGACGGAGAGTTTTTTGATATCGGGATTGGCGAGGATGGACTGAGCGATTTGATCGAGGAGTGAATTTGATTTTTTCTTGATGGTAGCTTTATTGTTATCGAAATAGATTTTATCTTTGATTTCGATTTTGTCGTCGAGGACGAAGACGAGCTGTTTGCCTTTATCGGGGCATCCATCGTTATCTTTGACGCCGTTGATGGTTTCGGGTTCTGCGGGACATTTATCGTTGCCTTTGCAGAGGGAAGCATATTTTTCGTTCA
This sequence comes from Pseudomonadota bacterium, assembly GCA_017629415.1. The sequence goes on from JAGBXG010000079.1 coordinate 13,981, forward strand.
AACCTTGTTCTGCGACCCATGGATCGCAGATGCCGTCTTTATCGTTATCGTAATCCGGGCATCCGTCTTCATCTTCGAAGTCGTCGAAGTCTTCGGGCTGATCGGGGCATTTATCGTTGCCGGAGCAGAAGTAGAGGTCGAAGAGGCTGAGTTCTTCGACGAAGGGAGCGCAGAGTCCGTCGGTATCGGTATCCGCGTTGGGGCATCCGCTGAATTCGTCTTCGCCGGTGAGTTCTGGGCATCGGTCTGTGATTTGGCAGCTATATTTTTGTGCGATTTCATCTTCTGTAATCCATGCATCGCACCATTTATCGGCGTCTGTATCTGGGTTGGGGCATCCTTTGAAGGGAGCTTCGCCGGAGACAGCTGGGCATTCATCCGTGATTTGGCAGCTATATCTTTCGGCCATGGCGGGGTCTGTGAGCCATGCATCGCACCACCCATCGGTATCGATATCCGGGAGGGGGCAACCCGCGAAGTCGTTGACGCCTTCGATTTCGGGGCATTCATCGGAGATAGCGCAATTGAATTTGACGGAGAGTTCTTCGTTGGTGAGCCATGGGTCGCACCATTTATCGCCGTCGGTATCGGGTTCAGGGCATCCTTCGTAGGTTTCGACACCTGGCAGATCGATGCAGAGGTCGTTTCTGTCGTAGATGCCGTCGCTGTCGGTATCTTTGTTTGCGGGTTGGTATTCGACGCCGAAGAGGACGCGGTAGAGGGGATTTTTGGTGCCGTCACCCATGCCTGCGCCTGCGCCTGCGGTCAGGTTAAGTCCGATAGGAGTAGTAAGTTTGGTGCCGAGGAGGAATTCAGCGGACTGATGGCTGCTTTTTGCGGCATTTTTGCTCATGGGTGTTTCGCCGAAGATTTCGCCGCGCAGGTCGAGCCAATCGGGGATGACATGGTAATTGACGCCGAAGCTGTAATTGAAGCCATGAGAGGAAGTGTAGTCGAGGTATTCGGCTTTTTTACGGAAGGTGAATCCGAGGTTAAGCATCATTTCGACGGGTCCGATTTCGTAATCGAGTGAGACGTAGGGTCTTCCCCAGAGGCTGGGATCGCCGATGAGTGCGCCTTGTTTGCCTGTGGGCAAGGCGAGGATGAGTCCGGCGCCGAGTCCGAAGCCGCTGTAATTTTCGCGTTTAAGGATGGTGCCTTTGACGCGGATCTGCATGTCGCTGAAAGCGCCGGTCTGGGGTTCGGGGAGGACAGAATGGGGGATATTTTTGAAATCGTTATTGTATCCCTGGTAGGCAACGAATGGGAGGACGACACCGACTTCGAGGAAGTCGAGCACGCCCATGGCAGCGGACAGGTTCATGGAGAACATGTGTTCGAGTTTTGCAGTGCAGTCGTCGCTTCCGCAAGTAAATTGCAATGGCGTATTGGCGTAATCCATCATTAATTTGATGTCATATCCGAGGTGTTCCAGTGTTTGTGTGGATTCCACGCTGAAAACGCCGTGATTGCCTGCGATGGGATAGAACTGACGCACATCAAATCCGTCAGCGTAGGCTTGGGTGCTTGCACATATTGAAACGAGCGCGGCCAGAAGGCAGCGGCTTAATTTTTTGCTCATGGTATCTCCTCCGGCAAAACCGAGATCAAAACGTCATTATATTACAAGCATTTATCAAATATGACTAGATTTTAATCCATTTCATCCTCATGTCTTTTATTCAGTGGGTATGCAAAGGTATTGGAGTGTGTGGTGATGCGATATTTTTGTTTGTTTTTGATTTCTGTTTGTGATGGAGGTTGGGGTGGGTGCGGGGCGTTGCGGGGTGTCC